>JAOPWT010000619.1 GCA_025965555.1 Mycobacterium sp. | reverse complement strand
CTCGCGCTCGTCGGCGCCTACCTTCTGGCCGGTGAATTGGGCTCCGCGCCAAGGGCTCTGAGCGAGGAGCACGTCGAACGCGCGCTTTCGGGCTACGGCAGGCTGATGCGGCCCTACATCGACAAGTGCCAGGCGCTCCCCGCAGGAATCGACGGGTACGCGCCGATGTCGAACTCCGACATCGTGATCACCGCCTTGGTGATGAAGTGGATGCAGCGCTGGCCATTTCGCTCGTTCGCGGCCAAGAGGTTCTTGACGACGGCCGATTCGATCGATCTGCCCGACTACGATCTGGCGTCGTCGGACTGATTCACATCGAGTGGGAGAGCACGCGACCGAACTGCAGCAGCCGCTGCATCTGCGCCAGCCCACCGTTGTCGACGGTCTTGGTGTAGCGGAACGACTCGCAGAACAGGTCGGTGTCGACCGCGGACTTCTGCCGCGTCCTGGTCAATAGTTGCGTGTACATCCGCAGGCGGACCTCGGCGAGTCTGCGGGTGCCGTCGTCGAGGACCTCGAACTCGGTGGTGAGGATGTGGTCGGTGATGGTCGACAGCAGGATGGTCCGCACCGAGGCGTCCAGGAGCCGCCGCGGCTCACGCCCCTCCTCGGTCGACAGTTCGTCGTCGGCGCGCCACATGATGAGGCGGCGACCGTCGGTGAGTAGGACCTCCTGCCAGACGGCCTCGCCCCAGGCGTCCTCGCTCGCACCACGGGACATGATGAATGACTTGACGGCGGAGAAGTCCACCAGCGACCGCAGCTGGTCCAGCGCCATCTCGGGATCCCGCAGGTAGACCCTGGCGGCCTCCTCGAGCGTGCTGTAGGGCGCCCAGTCCTGCGGTACCGCCATCAGGCTCGACTGTTCTTCGCGCGAGCGCTCATCACGAACCCTCGGGGGTACTCCGGACGGCCGCCGCGGCAGCGCGTATCTGCGGGGTCACCAGCATCACCTGACCGAGGACGCCGTTGACGAACCCGGGCGATTCGTCCGTCGACAGGCTCTTGGCCAGTTCCACCGCCTCGTCGACGGCGACCGGCTCGGGAACGTCGTCGGCGTGCAGCAGTTCCCACACCGCGACCCGTAGGACGGCGCGGTCGACGGCAGGCAGCCGTTCCAGCGTCCAGCCCTGCAGGTGCGCGGAGATCAGGTCGTCGATGTGCGCGGCGTGCTCGGTGACGCCGCGCGCGACCGTCACGGTGTAGGGGTTCAGTGAGGAGATCTCGGAGTCCCCCTCCGCCAGCGTGGTGCGGCCGTCCGCGATCTCGGCGGGGGTCAGACCGCGAGCCTCGGCCTCGAAGAGCAGGTCGACGGCGCGCTTGCGGGCCTGGTGGCGGCCACGGTCCCCGCGACGGTCAGGCACGGGGTCGGCCACCAATGCGGTCAGGCATTGACACGTCCGAGGTAACTGCCGTCGCGGGAGTCGACCTTGAGCTTGTCACCGGTGTTGATGAACAGCGGCACGTTGATCTGGGCGCCCGTCTCCATGGTGGCCGGCTTGGTGCCCGCACTGGAGCGGTCGCCCTGAAGACCGGGTTCGGTGCTGGCGACGAGCAGTTCGACGGTGACCGGCAGTTCGAGGTACAGCGGTGCACCGTCGTGAAACGCCACCTGGACCGGCATGCCTTCGAGAAGGTAGTTCGCCGCGTCGCCGACCAGGGTCTCGGACAGCGGGTGCTGCTCGTAGTCCTGAGCGTCCATGAAGACGAAGTCGCTGCCGTCGCGGTACAGGTATGTCGTGTCGCGACGGTCGACGGTGGCGGTCTCGACCTTGACGCCTGCGTTGTACGTCTTGTCGACGACCTTGCCGGACAGCACGTTCTTGAGCTTGGTACGCACGAAGGCGGGACCCTTGCCCGGCTTGACGTGCTGAAACTCGGTGATCTGCCACAACTGGCCGTCGATCTGCAGGACGAGCCCATTCTTGAAGTCGGCGGTCGATGCCACGGGGGTACTACTCCTAGCTCTCTATGTCAGTGCCTAGAGCACTGCCAGTTCCTTGGGGAACCGGGTCAGCAACTCGGGTGTGGGTGCCTCATCACTGCCCACGACCAGCGTGTCCTCGATGCGGACGCCGCCGTGGCCGGGCAGATAGACACCGGGCTCCACGGTGACCGCAGAGCCAGCAAGCAGTGTACCGGCGGATGACGCGCTGATTCCCGGCGCTTCGTGGATCTGCAGGCCGACCCCGTGACCGAGGCCGTGCCCGAAGTTCTCCGCGAACCCTGCATCGGCGATGGCCTGCCGCGACACCCCGTCCACCCCGGACAGTGACACGCCAGGCGCCAATGCCTCCCGGCCCAGTCGCTGCGCGGTCGCCACCAGGTCGTAGACATCAACTTGCCACTGCGCGACGGGTGAGAGCACGAACGTGCGGGTCATGTCGGAGTGGTAGCCCGCGACCAGCGCACCGAAGTCGATCTTGACGAAGTCGCCCGCGGCGAGCACGGCGTCGGTCGGACGGTGATGAGGGATCGCCGAGTTCGCACCGGCCGCGACGATCGTCTCGAACGACACGCCGTCGGCGCCGTGGTCGAGCATCCGCGACTCCAGGTCGCGGCCGACCTCCTTCTCGGTCCGCCCGGGCCGCAACCCTCCCGCCGCGACCAGATCGGCGAGCGCTGCGTCGGCGGCCTCGCACGCCAACCGCAGCAGGGCGATCTCGCCGGCGTCCTTCACCTCCCGCAGGGCCTCCACGGCGCCGGCCGCCCTGACCAGTTCGACGTCGCCGGCCGCCTTCGTCAAGAGCGCATGGCCGTCGACGGTCACGACGTGACTCTCGAAGCCCAGTCGCCGCACTCCGCGCGCAGCCGCAGAGGCCGCCAGATGGGGCGCACAGGCCCGCTCGATGACGATCTCGGCATCGGGAGACTGCTGTGCGGCCTGCGTGACGTACCGGCCGTCGGTCGCCAGCACCGGAATCTCGTCGTCGGCACGAATGAGAAGCGCGGCGTTCGAACCGGTGAACCCGGACAGGTATCGGACGTTGACCAGGTCCGTTACCAACATCGCGTCCAGTTCGGCAGCCGCCAGTCTGCGACGCAAGCGAGCCCTGCGCTGGGAAATCGTCACAGCGCATGACGGTACTCGCTACGCTGTGCCCCCATGAGTAAGTGGTTGCTGCGCGGACTGGTGTTCGCGGCGCTGATGGTCATCGTCCGGTTGCTTCAGGGAGCCCTGATCAACATGATGGAAAGCCAGGCGCTGTGGATCAGCATCGTCCTGGTCGCGGTGTTCGCGATTGCAGCGTTCATCTGGGGTCTGATGGACGGCCGCGCCGACGCGCAGGCCCACCCGGACCCCGACCGCCGAGGCGATCTCGCGATGACCTGGCTCCTGGCCGGCCTATTCGCAGGCATACTCAGCGGCTTCGTCGCCTGGTTCATCTCGCTCTTCTACGAAAATCTGTACGCCCAGGGGCTGCTCAACGAGGTGACCACGTTCGCCGCGTTCACCGCGCTGCTGATGTTCGTCTTCGCCATCGCCGGTGTGGCACTGGGCCGCGCCCTGGTGGACCGCAACGCCCCTCCCATCCAGCGGCGCAGCCCAGACGGCGACCGCGCCGACACGGACGTGTTCGAGGCCGTGCGTGACGACCGCGTCGAAGAGGGCGCGACGGTCTCCGCAGGCGAGACCGCACCGACCAGGGTCGAAGAACGCCCCTAGCTCGCGAGGCTCACCAGGTAACGCAGCGCCAACAGGTAGCCCTGCACGCCGAGCCCCACGATCACGCCCGTCGCTACCCCGCTCAGGTACGAGTGGTGCCGAAACTCTTCGCGCGCATGCACGTTCGAGATGTGCACCTCGATCAATGGCGCGGTCAGCTCCGCGCACGCATCGCGTAGGGCCACCGACGTGTGCGTCAGCGCCCCCGCGTTGAGCACCACCGGTTCCTTCGCGTCAGCGGCGTCGTGGACCCAGCCCAGCAATTCGGCCTCACTGTCGGTTTGGCGCACCACGACCTTCAGCCCCAGTTCGGCGGCTTCGCGTTCGATGATCGCCACCAGATCGGCGTGGGTCGTGCTGCCGTAGACCTCGGGTTGGCGCTTGCCGAGCCTGCCGAGGTTGGGGCCGTTGAATACGTTGACGGTCATTCGCGCGTCCCGATCTCCGAGTAGGCAGCCACCAACAGCGCAGGATCCGGGCCCTCCAGCCTGGCGGGCTTGGCAAGGCCGTCGAGGACCACGAAGCGCAGGACGCCCGAACGAGTCTTCTTGTCACCTGCCATGTACTCGAGCAGCTGTGGGAACGCCTCGGCGTCGTAGCTCACCGGAAGCCCCAGCGACGTCAGCACGGAGCGGTGCCGGTCGGCCGTCTCGTCGTCGAGACGCCCCGCCAGCCTGCCCAGCTCCGCGGCGAACATCAGCCCCACCGACACCGCTGCGCCGTGACGCCACCGGTAGCGTTCCCGGCGCTCGATCGCATGTGCCAGGGTGTGGCCGTAGTTGAGGATCTCGCGCAGTTGCGATTCCTTCTCGTCCGCCGCGACCACTTCGGCCTTGACGACCACGGCACGTCGGATGAGTTCGGGCAGCACCGAACCGGCTGGGTCCAGTGCCGCCTCGGGGTCTGACTCGATGATGTCGAGGATGACCGGGTCGGCAATGAATCCGGCCTTCACGATCTCCGCCATGCCTGCCACGATCTCGTTGCGCGGCAACGTTTCCAGGGTGGCAAGGTCGACGAGCACCGCGAGCGGCTGATGGAAGGCGCCGACGAGGTTCTTGCCGGCGTCGGTGTTGATGCCGGTCTTGCCACCGACCGCAGCATCGACCATCCCGAGCAGCGTGGTCGGCACGTGGACGACGTCGACGCCGCGCAGCCACGTGGCCGCCGCGAACCCGCTGACGTCGGTGGCCGCTCCCCCGCCCAGGCTGACTACGGCGTCCTGACGGCCAATGCCGATGCGGCCCAACACATCCCAAATGAAGCCGACGACTGGCAGCTCCTTGCCAGCTTCGGCATCCGGGATCTCGATGCGATGTGCGTCGATTCCCTTGTCCGCCAAGTGGTTCCGAATGGACTCGGCAGTCTCGTTCAACACGGGCTGGTGCAGAATCGCCACCTTGTGGCGCCCGTCGAGCACCCGCGACAGGTCTTCGAGCAACCCCCTCCCGATGATCACGGGGTAGGGCCGGTCGACCAGTACCTCGACGGTGACGGGTTCAGTCATTGCGCGCTTCCGCTCGACGGGCCAGCGCTGCAGGACTCGGCGGCGCCTCGGTGGTGGGCTCGGGATTGAGGACGGTGGGGAGCCTGCGCCACGTCGGCCGACGGCGACGCCGCGCCTGCTGCCGATCGTTGCTCGCGCACTCCATCTGCTGCACGATGTGGCGCACCACTGCCCCGGGGTTGCGGCGGTTGGTGTTGATCCGCACCGTTGCCACCTGCCGGTAGAGCGGAACGCGCTGAGTCATCAGCTCGCGGAACCGCTCACCGGGATCGCCGCCGGCGAGCAGCGGCCTGGTGGCACCGCCGGAGGTGCGCCGAATGCCTTCGGCCGCACTGATTTCCAGATAGATGACGGTGTGACCTGCCAAGGCCTCGCGCACCTCTGGCGTGGTGATCGCTCCGCCACCGAGAGACACGATCCCGTCGTGGTCGGCGAGTGCGGCCCGCACCACGTCGGCCTCGATCCGACGGAACTCCGCCTCGCCCTCGACGAAGATGTCGGCGATGGTGCGGCCGCTTGTCTCGACGATCTTCGCGTCGGTGTCCAGCAGCGGGACGTCCAATGCCTTCGCCAGGCGGCGCCCGATGGTGGACTTGCCCGAACCGGGCATGCCCACCAGCACCGCCTTGGGCGCCATCAGCGTGACGCCTGAGCGGGATCTCGGGTGGAGATCGAGGCCAGGTAACCCTCGACGTTGGCCTTCGTCTCGGCCAGCGAGTCGCCGCCGAACTTCTCCAGAGCCGCGCGTGCCAGCACGAGTGCCACCATCGTTTCGACGACGACGCCCGCGGCGGGCACCGCACACACGTCGGAGCGCTGGTGAATCGCGACGGCCTCGTCGCCGGTGCTCATGTCGATGGTGGCCAACGCCTTGGGGACCGTCGAGATCGGCTTCATCGCGGCACGGACGCGCAGCGCCTGACCGTTCGTCATGCCACCCTCGAGACCACCTGCTCGGTTGGTCGAGCGGATCGCACCGTGGGGGCCGGGATAGATCTCGTCGTGCGCGACCGAGCCGCGGCGTCGTGCCGTTTCGAAGCCGTCACCAATCTCGACGCCCTTGATGGCCTGAATCCCCATGACGGCGGCTGCGAGTTGGCTGTCGAGCCGGTTGTCGCCGCTGGTGAACGACCCCAGCCCGATGGGCAGGCCGTCCACGACGACCTCCACGATGCCGCCGAGCGTGTCACCGTCCTTCTTGGCGGCTTCGATCTCGGCGATCATGGCAGCCTCGGCGTCTTGGTCGAACGCGCGGACCGGGCTGTCGTCGATCGCGTCCAGATCCTCCGGGCGCGGCGGCGGCCCGTCGTAGGGCTTGGAGGCACCGATGGAGATGACGTGCGAGAGCACCTCGACACCGAGTGCCTGGCGCAGAAACTCCCTGGCGACGGTGCCCGCAGCGACCCGTGCCGCGGTCTCGCGGGCGCTCGCGCGCTCGAGGACGGGGCGGGCGTCGTCGAAGCCGTACTTGAGCATGCCCGCGTAGTCCGCGTGCCCCGGCCGTGGGCGGGTTAGTGGCGCATTGCGCGCCCCGTCCAGCTCCGCCTGCTCGACCGGGTCGGAGGCCATCACGGTCTCCCACTTGGGCCACTCGGTATTGCCGATCTCGATGGCGATCGGGCCGCCGAGCGTCAGCCCGTGGCGCACCCCGGCCAGCACGGTGACGGCATCGGCCTCGAACTTCATCCGTGCGCCTCGTCCGTAGCCGAGCCTGCGACGCTTCAGCTGCCCGGCGATGTCCTCCGTCGTGATCTGGAGGCCGGCGACCATGCCCTCGACCACGGCCACCAACGCGCGGCCGTGAGATTCACCAGCTGTGATCCATCGCAACACGCGTCCCATCTTCCCACGACGCCCTCGACCTGACGTAATCCGTCAAGCCAGGCTGCGCTGCAGCAGCAACGTATCGACGAAGCGGTCGTGCTTGTAGCCGACGCGAGTCAAGCGGCCTGCGTCGGTGAAGCCGAACCGGTGGTGCAGTTCGACCGACGCCGGATCGCCGGTATCGGCGATCACCGCGATCACCTCTCGGATGCCCGCCGAGTCGCAGGCGGCAAGGAGATCGCGGATCAATTCGGTGCCGCAACCCCGCCCGACCGCCGACGGCGACACGTATACCGAGTCCTCCACGGTGGCTGCGTACGCGGGCCTGGTCTTCCACGGCGCGCAGTAGGCGTACCCGGCGACCGCTCCGTCGCGTTCGGTGACGAGGAAGGGCAGCCCAGCCTCGCCGAGCGCGTCGAAGCGCCGCTGCCACTCGTCTCGATCGGGCGGATCGAGCTCGAAGGTGGCGACGCTGGTCAGGACGTAGTGGGCGTAGATCTCGGCGATGGCGTCCAGGTCCTGTGATGTCCCGCTGCGTGTCGGCATGGTCCGATGTTCCCTCCCGCTCTCGACGGTAGGGCTAGACGACCACCATGGCGACCGCTGCGGCCGCCGCCACGCACATGGACGGGCCGTGCGGCACCGTGCCCTGCGACCTTGGGGCGAGGATGCCCCACAGCGCGGTCAGCAGTGGCGCCGCAACCGCGGCCAGCACCCACACGTCGACCCCGAAGGTGCCCGTCAGCGCACCCACGCCCATTGCCAGCTTTACGTCACCGGCGCCCATGGCAGTTGGCGCGATCAGATGAACGACGAGATACAGCGCGGTCAACGCGATCGCCCCGAGCAGCGCGGCGGGTCCGTGCCCAGCGAGCGCGGCGACGAGCAGCACGACGACCGCGCCGGGCAGCGTCAGCGCATTGGGGAGCCGCCGCTGCCTCACGTCGTAGATGCTGAGTGCCGCCAACCACGTCAAAGCACCTGCCACGGCCGCCGCTTCCCCCACGGGAGAAGCCTAGGGTCAGCCCAGCGAGGCGATCATCGCCTCTTTCGGCGCGGGCTGACCGGTGAACTGCTCGACTTGCGCGAAAGCCTGGTTCAGCAGCATCTGCAGGCCGCTGATGACTCGCCCACCCCCGGCGGCGAAGGCTTCGGCCAGCGGCGTGGGCCATGGGTCGTAGATCGCGTCGAGCAGCACCGAAGCAGTCGTGACGGTGTCGGCATACCGCGCGGCCACGTCGGCCGGGATCGTGTTGACCACGACGCCGACGTCGGTCAGCGGCGTACCCAGTTCGACCCACCTGGTCTCAACGCCCAGCCGGGTGCCGAGCTCGAGTAGCGCCGAGGCTTTGTCGCGGTTGCGCGCGACGATCGAAATCTCTTGCACGCCAAGCTCGGCGAGTCCGGCGACGGCAGCAGGCGCGGTGCCGCCTGAGCCCAGCACCGCCGCGGTGCCGATGTTCATTCCCGAGTCGCTTCGCTCCTGCCCTCCGATCCCACTTCCCCGGTCGCTTCGCTCCTGCCCTCCGAACACAGCACCGAGGGCTCCCGTCACCCCGTCGATGTCCGTGTTGTCCGCCCGCCAGCCCGAGGACGTCCTGACCAGAGTGTTCGCCGAGCCGATCTGCTCAGCGCGGAAGGTCCGCTCGTCGGCGAACCGCAGCGCCGCGAACTTGCCGGGCATCGTCACCGAAAGACCGACCCATTCGGGGCCGAATCCGCCCACCAGTGAGGGCAATTCGTCGCCCGTGCACTCGATGCGCTCGTAGGTCCAGTCGACCAGTCCGAGGGCTCGGTAGGCCGCCAAGTGCAGTTGCGGTGAGCGGGAGTGCGCGATGGGCGACCCGAGGACCGCGGCCTTTCGAGTCATCGTGAGCTGTCGAGCACACCGTTTTGTCGGGCTAGCTCGATGTTGGCCAGGTGTTGCTGGTAGTCACGCGTGAAGAGCGTGGTGCCCTGCATGTCGATGGTCACGAAGTACAGCCAGTCACCCGGCTCGGGACTCTCTGCCGCCGCGAGGGCGGGCTGGCCGGGCGAACAGATCGGCGTTGCCGGAAGTCCGTCGCGCACATAGGTGTTCCACGGCGTGGCCCTGCCGCGGTCGGCATCGGTGGTGGCGACCTCCTGCCGGTCCAGCGAGTAGTTGACCGTCGAGTCGAACTCCAGTCGGCGGTGATCGGGTGCGATCAACCGGTTGTAGATGACCCTGGCCACCTTCGCGAAGTCCTGCGGCTTCGACTCACGCTGCACCAGCGACGCCACGACGAGGATCTGGTAGGGCGAGAGGTTCTCGGCGTTGCCCGCCTCGAGTAGGCCGTTCTGTTCGTACTGCGTGGTGCTGGCGGCGATCAGGGTCGACAGGATGTCCTCGGCGGGCGCCGACGGGTCGATGTTCCAGGTGCCCGGCGCGATCAGCCCCTCGATGCGCCGGTGATCGGCACCCAGCGCCTTGACCGGATCGGCCGCCCACGCGGGGATCGACAGGGCCGACGGATCGGCGGCACCCGCTGCCTTCTTCAGGTCGTCGGCGGTGACACCACACTTCTGCTGACCGTCGAGGTTCACGCAGGTCGCGTCGGCGACGAGCGAGAAGATGCCCTTCGTGACGGCATTGGTCTTGACGTCGGCGATGTCGTCGAGTTGACGCCCCTCGGGGATCACCAGCTTGCCGACCCGGTTCAGTGGATCCGCAAGCCGGGATACGGCATTCGCCGCCGAGATCTCGGTGCGCACCTTGTAGAACCCCGGCTGGATCGCGGAGATCGCCGCATTCCCTGCCGCGGCATCGACGAAGGCCTGCGACGTGGCAACGACGCCACCGTCGGTGAGTGCCTTGCCGATCGCGGTCGTCGAGTCGCCGGTGTGGACCTGCACGACGACGTCCTTGACGCCGTCACCCTCGTAGTCGCTCGGGGTGCCGAACATCCCGTGCCACATCTTCGAGCCGAGGAAGACGGCGCCGACGAGGACAACGACGAGCGCCACCACGGAGAGGACGGTGATGTTCCTGCGCCTGCGGCGGTTGCGGTTGGCGCGGGCCCGTTGCGTGCGGCTCATCGTCCTGCGCGGCCGCCCGACCGCTTCCGGTTCGGTGCGCTCGCGAACCCAATCGTCAGGCATCGGCCGCTCCGCTGTTCTCCGCCAGAGCGGTTCGCCGCTGATCCAGCCAGGACTGCAGGATGCCGACGGCAGCCACCTGGTCGATCATCGATTTCTGTCCCTTCGCGCGGACGCCCGCCTCGCGCAACGACCGCTGGGCGGTGACGGTGGTGAGCCTTTCGTCGGACAGCCGCACGGGCACCGGGGCGATCCTGGTGGCAATGGCATCGGCGACCGTGATCGCGTCCAATGCCGACGGCCCGGTCCGATCGGCGAGGGTGCGTGGCAGGCCCACGACGACCTCGACGACGCCGTACTCGTCGGCGAGTTGGGCGAGTCGGCGAATGTGGGTGCCCTTGAGGTTCCTGCGGTCACGGGCCACGGTCTCGACGGGGGTAGCCAGGACGCCGTCGGGGTCACTGATGGCGACACCGATGCGCACCGTGCCCACGTCGACCCCGAGCCGACGACCGCGTCCGGGGTCGTCACCGCCCGGCCGGTCCGGCTGACGGTCTACGGTCTCGGCCAACCGAGTCAACTCCGGGCAATCTCTGCGAGCAACGCCGACAGCGCCGCGTCGATGTTCGACGCTCCGCTGCCCGAGCCCTGCGCGAGATCGGCCTTGCCTCCGCCGCGTCCGTTCACTGCCGCACCCAGCACCTTCACCAGGTCGTTGGCGCTCAGTCCGAGGTCTTGGGCGGCCGGGTTGACCGCCACCACGAACGGGACGGTATCGCCGTCACCCTCGGCGATCAGAGCCACCACGCCGGGCTCCGAACCGAGCTTTCCCTTGACGTCGCCGACCAGGCTGCGCAGATCCGCGGCCGATGTGCCCCCGGCCATGCGCTGTGCCACGACACGCACCTTACCCACGAGCTCTGCGCCTGCGGCGGCGTTCGCTGCGGCCGCTCGCGCGTTTGCCAACCTGGACCGGTCGAGTTCCTTCTCGGCGACCTTGAGCCGCTCGACGAGATTGGCGACGCGGGCGGGCACCTCGTCCGACGGCACCTTCAGCGACGACGCCAGCCCTGCCATCAGCGCGCGCTCCTTGGCCAGGTACTTGAACGAGTCGAGGCCGACGTAGGCCTCGACGCGGCGCACGCCCGAGCCGACGGAGGATTCACCGAGGATCGTCACCGGTCCGATCTGAGCCGAGTTGTGCACGTGCGTGCCGCCACACAACTCGAGGGAGAACGGTCCGCCGATCTCCACGAGGCGGACGTCCTCGGGATACGCCTCGCCGAACAACGCCATCGCACCCATGGCCTTGGCCTTCTCCAGCTTGGTGTGGAAGGTGTTCACCGCATAGTCGGCCTCGACGGCCTCGTTGGTGACCACTTCGATCTGTTCTTGCTGCTCGTCGCTCAGCGCACCCTGCCAGTTGAAGTCGAACCTGAGGTAGCCGGGCCGGTTCAGGGAGCCGGCCTGAACGGCGTTGGGGCCGAGCACCTGTCGCAGGGCCGCGTGCACCATGTGCGTGCCGGAGTGGCCCTGGGTGGCGCCGTGACGCCACTTCGGGTCGACGGTCGCAACGACGGTGTCGCCCTCGACGAACTCGCCGGACTCGACGTTGACGCGATGGACGAACAGCGTCTTCGCGATCTTCTGAACGTCGGCGACGGCGGCCTTGGCCGCGCCGCTGGACCCGGTTCCGGTGATGGACCCCATGTCGGCGATCTGGCCGCCGGATTCGGCGTACAGCGGCGTGCGGTCGAGCACCAACTCGATGCGCTCCGCGGCGGCCCCGTCGTGGGCGACGACGGGAACCCGCTTGCCGTCGACGAAGATGCCGAGAATGGTTGCCTCGGAGGTCAATTCATCGAAGCCAGTGAACTCGGTGGGGCCGGCGTCGACCAAGTCTCGGTACACCGACAGGTCGGCGTGCGCGTGTTTGCGGGCGGCGGCGTCGGCCTTGGCGCGCTGACGCTGCTCGGCCATCAGGCCGCGGAAGCCCTCCTCGTCGACGGTCAGGCCGGTTTCTGCCGCCATCTCCAGGGTGAGTTCGATCGGGAAGCCGTAGGTGTCGTGCAGCGTGAACGCATCGGTACCGGACAGCACCGAGACGCCGGATGCCTTGGTGGAGTTGGCCGCATCCTCGAACAGTCGCGAGCCGGACACCAGCGTGCGGTTGAACGCCGTCTCCTCGGCGACGGCGATGCGGTTGATCCGATCGAAGTCGGTGACGAGCTCGGGATACGACGGGCCCATGGCGTCGCGGACGCATCGCATCAGCTCCCCCACGATCGGGGTGTCGATGCCGAGGAGCTTGGCCGACCGGATGACGCGACGCAGCAGCCTGCGCAGCACGTAGCCGCGACCGTCGTTGCCGGGACTGACGCCGTCGCCGATGATGATCGCCACGGTACGGCTGTGGTCGGCGATGATGCGGTAGCGGACGTCATCCTCGTGGTTGCCGACGCCGTACCCCCGCGGCGCGATGCCTGCGACCAGATCGATGACCGGGCGCACCAGGTCTGTCTCGTAGACGTTGTCCACGCCCTGCAGCAGGCAGGCAACCCGCTCGACACCCATGCCGGTGTCGATGTTCTGGCGCGGCAGCGGACCGAGGATCTCGAAGTCGGACTTGCCGGTGCCCTCACCCCGCTCGTTCTGCATGAACACGAGGTTCCAGATCTCGATGTAGCGGTCCTCGTTGGCTTCCGGACCACCGTCGACGCCGTACTCGGGCCCGCGGTCGACGTAGATCTCCGAGGACGGCCCACAGGGACCAGGAATGCCCATCGACCAGTAGTTGTCGGCCATGCCGCGACGCTGGATGCGTTCCAGCGGAAGCCCGGCCACTTCCTGCCACAGCGTGATCGCCTCGTCGTCGTCGAGATAGACGGTCGCCCAGAGTGTTTCGGGGTCGAAACCGTAGCCGCCCTGGTCCTGCGGATTGGTCAGCAGCGTCCAGGCGAACTCGATCGCGCCCCTCTTGAAGTAATCACCGAAGGAGAAGTTGCCCGCCATCTGAAAGAAGGTGTTGTGGCGGGTGGTGATGCCGACCTCGTCGATGTCGGGCGTGCGGATGCACTTCTGCACGCTGGTCGCACGGTTCCACGGTGGCTTCTGCTGACCGAGGAAGTAGGGCACGAACTGGACCATGCCTGCGTTGACGAACAGCAAATTGGGATCGTCGAGGATGACCGACGCACTCGGCACCTCGGTGTGGCCCGCCTTCACGAAGTGATCGAGGAAGCGCTTCCTGATCTCGTGTGTCTGCACGTGCTGTCCTTTGTCTTTCGAACCATCGTTCGGGGGGCGTGGTTGCGGTCTTGGTTCCGGCCCGGGCCGGGTGCCGTTCTCAACCGCACCACAGTACCGGCCCGGGTTGATCGCCCTGCAAGGCGCGGGCCGGACCCGTACCGGGGCCGCCAATACGGCTCAGCCGGCGATGAAGCTCATTCGCACGGAACGTCGTGGGTTGTCCCTGTTGAGATCGACGAGCACGATGCTCTGCCAGGTGCCGAGCAGCGGTTCACCAGCCTGAACCGGCACGGTCACCGACGGCGCCACGATCCCGGGAAGGACGTGGTCGGCGCCGTGGCCCGGCGAACCGTGGGAGTGCCGGTAGCGATCGTCGCGCGGCAACAGTCTCTCCAGGGCGTCGACCAGATCGTCGTCGGAACCAGCCCCCGTCTCGAGGATGGCGAGACCTGCCGTCGCGTGCGGCACGAACACGCTGCACAACCCGTCACCGCGGGAGGCGCAGAACGCCCGGACGGCGTCGGTCAGATCTACCGTGCGGCGGCGGGAGGTGTCCACGTTGATCAGCTCGGTGTTCACCTGGGCGAGGGTACGGCCCCGGCCTTATTCACGCCGACGTTTATTTCGCCGCCCCAGGGGTACTGCTGTTCCAGCTCAATGCGCCTCACACCTCGAACGAAAGTGAAACTGCAATGACACCCACAGGCATCATCACCGCCATCCTGATCGGCGCGGTCATCGGCGTGCTTGGGCGCCTCGTCGTACCAGGTAAGCAGCCGATCGGCATGCTCGTCACGATCCTGGTCGGCATCGTGTCGGCGCTCATCGGTACGTGGCTGGCTCGTCAGCTCGGCATCCCCACCGCCACCAGCGGCATCGACTGGATGGAACTGCTCGTCCAGGTCATCGTCGCCGCGCTCGGCGTGGCTCTGGTCGCAGGCGTGACCGGACGCCGACGGACGGGCATCATGCGCCGCTAGTCCGGCTGGTGCGGCAGAAGGGGTTTCCCGCCCGTACCTTGATCTGCTGCACCACCCACGCGTTGCCGTCGGGATCGGCGAACTCGAACATCGTGCCCCCATCACGATCGAGACGTCGGCAGCCCCGGCGGCAACGCCCCGCTGCACGAGGGTCCCTTCCATCAGGCGCCCGCCGGCAACGCATCGAGCCTTGGCAGCGCAGCTAGCGCCTCCTGCGGAGGATCGCCCGCAGCTTGTCGAGCCGTCCGGCGATGTCCCGCTCGGCGCCATGCGTCGTGGGCCGGTAGTAGTCGACGCCGACCAACTCGTCGGGCGCATACTGTTGCGGCACTATGCCATCCGGGTCATCGTGAGGGTACGAGTAGCCCTGGGCATTGCCCAGCGCCGCCGCCCCGGAATAGTGGCCGTCCCGCAGATGCGGGGGCACCAGCCCCGCCTTGCCCGCCTTGATGTCCCCCATCGCCGCCGCCAGCGCCATCGTCACCGCGTTGGACTTCGGCGCCGTGGCCAGGTGCACCGTGGCGTGCGCCAGTGTCAGCTGCGCCTCGGGCATGCCGATCAACTGCACCGTCTGCGCGGCGGCCACGGCCGTCTGCAACGCCGTCGGATCGGCCATCCCGATGTCCTCGCTTGCGAGGATCGTCAGCCGTCGCGCGATGAAGCGGGGATCCTCCCCCGCGGTCAGCATGCGGGCGAGGTAGTGCAGAGCGGCGTCGACGTCGGACCCGCGCACCGACTTGATGAAGGCGCTGACGACGTCGTAGTGCTGATCGCCGTCGCGGTCGTAGCGCACGGCGGCCTTGTCCAACGACTGTTCGATGACCTCGACGGTCACGTGCTCGCCTGCCTCGGCGGCGACCTCCAGAGCGGTCAGCGCGCGTCGGGCATCCCCCGCGGCGAGTTGCACGAGCAGTTCGACGGCATCGGCGTCGACGGAGACCGACCCGTCGAGACCGCGCGGATCGGCGATGGCCCGCTCGACGACCGTGCGTACCGCGTCGGCGCCGAGCGGCTGCAACTGCAGGATCAGCGAACGGGACAGCAGCGGCGCGACGACCGAGAACGACGGATTCTCGGTGGTCGCCGCGACCAGCAGCACGACGCGGTTCTCGACGGCGGCCAGCAGGGCGTCCTGTTGGGTCTTGGAGAACCGGTGCACCTCGTCGATGAACAGCACGGTCTGCTTCCCGTGTACTGCAGCCCGCCGTGCCACGTCGATGACGGCTCGAACGTCCTTGACTCCCGCCGACAACGCCGAGAGCGCCTCGAACCGACGTCCGGTCGCTTGGGAGATCAGCGACGCCAGCGTCGTCTTGCCGGTGCCAGGCGGTCCGTAGAGGATGACCGATGCCGCGCCGGACCCGTCGACGAGTCGCCGCAGCGGCGAGCCGTCGCGCAGGAGATGGTCCTGGCCGACCACCTCGTCGAGGCCTGCGGGTCGCATCCGGACGGCGAGCGGGGATGACGGCCCGCCGCCGGGAATGCCCTCACCGTCGCCCGGCTCGGGAGTCACGTCGAACAGACCATCGGCCACGGGACAGGCTTACCACGCCATGACGACGTGGCCGAAC
This sequence comes from Mycobacterium sp., assembly GCA_025965555.1. GTDB lineage: Bacteria > Actinomycetota > Actinomycetes > Mycobacteriales > Mycobacteriaceae > Mycobacterium. The sequence goes on along the minus strand of JAOPWT010000619.1, from coordinate 23,222 downwards.
CGGGTCAATGCGTCACTCCCGCAACGTGCGTCCGTTCGAGTCCGGCACCTTGCCCACGAGGATCAGGACCGCGTCGACCAGTGGCCAAATGGCTCCGATTCCGCACGTCAGCCATGTCACGGCGATCTGTGCCACGCCGATGCCGTTGTAGCCGAGGTAGAACCTGCCCACCCCGAACGAGCCGAGGAACAGCTGCAACAAGCCCGCGACCAGTTTGCTCTTGTCCGAGAGTGGCCGCCCGTAGGCGTCGACCCCGAACCCCGCACCCGGATACTGCGGTGGTGGATAGCCATATGGCGGAGGCGCCCCGTAGGGGCCAGGTGGGGGCTGCGGGGCGCCGTATGCGCCGACCGGCGGAGGCAACGACGGATCCGATCCGTAGGGCGGCGGGTACGGCGGATCCGATCCGTACGGCGGCGGAGGCACTGACATCCACGGATGATGTCCCATTCCCCTGTCCACGTCCACCATTGCGCGCGCGTCCATCGTTGATTCTCAGAAAGCGCGCCCGGTGCGCAACGATGGGTGTCGTGCTGATCAACAAGGCGACGGCAGAGGGTATCGCCGACGGTTCCATCACCCTGGTGCTGCGGAGCTGGGATGCGCCGCGGGCCAAAAGGGGTGGCACGCAACGAACTCCGGCCGGGACGATCAGAATCGAGGACGTCACCGAGTACCGAAGCGGGCACCGCGTGACGGCAGCCCAGGCCAGGGCCGCAGGATATTCCGACGCCGCGACCGCGCAGGCCGACCTCGATCGCAGGCCCGCCAAGCACGTTTATGCAATCAAAGTGTCCTACCTCGCGCCCGACGAGCGTCCGGATCTTGCTGCGGACGACGCGCTGACAGCGGCCGACATTCGCGTCATCGCCGAGCGGCTCGATCGGTGGGATGTGGCGAGCACGACGGGACCGTGGACGCGGCAGTATCTGCGGCTGATCGCCGCCAACGAGGCGGTGCGAGCGCCCGATCTCGCCATCGAGATGGGCATGGCGACCGCGCCGTTCAAGCGCCGGGTGCGGCAGTTGAAGGGACTCGGCCTGACCATCAGCCTCGACATCGGCTACCGAATCTCACCGCGCGGCAAGGCCTTTCTCGCCGGCTAAGGGGTGGTGACGAAGTCGATCAGTTCCTCGACGCGACCGATGAGGGCGGGCTCGAGGTCGTTCCAGTCGCGGACCGTGCCCCGGATCCGTCGCCAGGCCGCGGCGATGTCGGCCTGACTTCCGTGCGGCCAGCCGAGGGCGTCGCAGATGCCGTGCTTCCACTCGACGTTGCGCGGGATCACCGGCCACTGCTTCAGCCCCAGACGCTCGGGCTTCACTGCCTGCCAGACGTCGACGTAGGGGTGGCCCACCACCAGCGTGTGCTGGCCGCCGGGGCCGCGCGCCACCGAGTCGGCGATGCGCGACTCCTTGGACCCCGTGACGAGGTGGTCGACGAGAACGCCGAGCCGACGGCCGGGGCCGGGATCGAAGTCGCGGACGATCGCGGCGAGATCGTCGATGCCACCGAGGTATTCGACTACGACTCCCTCGACGCGAAGATCGGCGCCCCAGACCTGCTCGACGAGTTCGGCATCGTGGCGCCCCTCGACGTAGATGCGACTTGCCAGCGCGGTCCTCGCCCGAGCGCCCGCCACGGCCACCGAACCCGATGCCGTCCGCGCCGGGGATGCCGCCGCCTTGGCCTTCGGCGGGGTGAGGATCACCGGCTTCCCGTCGACGAGATAGCCGGGACCGACGGTGAACGGGCGCCGGTGGCCGTCGAAGTCCTCGAGCTCCATGCGTCCGTACTCGACGCGCACGATCGCGCCGACGTATCCGGTCTGAGCGTCCTCGACGACGAGACCGATCTGGGCTGCCATCTCGGTGGACCGCACCCGTTTTGGGGTGTGCGGGTTTCGGGCAAGGACGTCGGAGCCGTATCGATCGTTCACGTCAGCGAGCCTAGAAAGATCGCCATCGATAGTCCGCCGCCGCGCCGAATCCGTGACCGATCAGTGACCGGCACGTGAAGGTGCTCGTCGGTCGGGTGCCGCACACGTGCCGGCACGCGCCGGGCATCAGGTCTCTGACCGCCTCGGCGGGGTCGACGGGCCGACGAACGGGCCCGGCGCGTTTGGCCAGTTCGGCAACCTGCGCGTCGAGCACCGCCGCGAACACGGGGTAAGAACGATTAGGCCGGCCCCGCAACATGCAGGCCAGTTGCTAGTCAGTCTGCCTCGACGATGTCGTCGCGGTAACGCTCGAACAGTGCGAGGAAGTCGGCTCGCTCCGCGTCGCCCACGCCGTTCTTGGCTAGCGCTGCATCCGAAGCTCTCATATTCGATTCCCACTCAACGTCAGTGATACCGAGTCCGCTGTGCGATGTCTTCATGTCGCGCCCAATGTAACTGCATGGCCCGCCGCTTAGCGCACACATCTGGTCGATCAAGAGCTGCCGACTGCGAATGACCGAGTCATTGCTGCGGCCACCGAAGAAGCGAGCAAAAGCGGGGTCGTCATGCAAAATAGCGAAGAGATCGTCGATGACGGCCGCGATCACGTCGTAGCCGCCCATCCGCTGATAGAGGGATGTAGCCGATTGGGTCATGAGTGCCTCCCAACAACGAGGAAGGCCCTCATGGTAGGGGCAACGCGAAAACCTCTGCGTACGGCGTGAAGTGCGCGGGCGGCAGGCCCGGCGGCAACATCATCGTGAAGTGCTCGACGGGTGCCTTCGCCCGCATGCCGTTGAATAGCGCGATCGCCTCGGCAGGCGTCAATATCTGCAAGATGCCGCTCCTCTTGAACGCCTCGAGCGTGATTGGCTTGAGAGCGGTCGTATCACCCACACCGGTCGCAGCCCGGTCCTCGTTTAGCCACTGCCCATACGAGTTGTTCACGTGCAGGAAATACGGCGCCAGCTCATCGAGCGCCTTGTCGCGATCATGCGCGACCACGTAGAACAGCCCTTGGATGCGCACGCGAGCGCTCGCCGGATCCTTGCCGCAAGCGCGGAGCTTCTCGACGTACAGATCGACGAATTCCATGTTGCCGAAGTATCCATCGCCGAATTTGGCGGTGCGCTCGACGGCCTTATCGTTGAAACCGCCGAGATAAAGAGGCACTCGCCCGCGTAGCGGCGTCGGATTGATGCATGCATTCTTCAGCTGAAAGTGCTTTCCTTCGAAGGTGACGGTCTCGCCCGCCCACAACCGCTGCACGATCTCGAGGAACTCGTCGGTCCGTCTGCCGCGCTTAGAGAAATCGACGCCGTATCCTTCGGCTTCGCGCCGCCGGTATCCCACGGCCACCGACATTTCGAGCCGCCCGTTCGACAGGATGTCGAGTACCGCACAATCCTCGGCGAATCGCACGGGGTGATACAGCGGCGCGAGCGCAACGCCTGCGCCCAGCTTGAGTCGCTCCGTGCGCGCCGCGAACGCCGCCAACAGGACGAGCGGCGAAGGCTGATATCCATCCTCCGCGGCATGATGTTCGGGCACCCAGGCGCCTTCGAACCCGATGCTTTCGCTCCATTCGACGAAGTCGAGGATGTCGGCATACAACTCGGGCCATGGCCGCTGCCAGAGCTGTGGGTTGCGAAAATCGTAGAGATAGCCAAACGTGAGTTTGTTCACTGGCACACTCCGGATCTGCGACTATCGGTGCGCGCACGATAGCGGATCTGTGCCGAACTGGTTCACCAGTTGCGAAAGCTTACCGGCGCCATCTTCGCGACGCGGTGCTCGCGCTCGGCATCCAGGTGCGCGCCGGGTTGCACACCGGCGAGTGCGAAGTCCGCGGCGATGACAACTCGGAGCCGTTTGCGGCCACCGTCGATGACCTCGACGCCTGCCTCATCGGATCAGGCGCGGCTGCGGCCACCATCGCCTGCAGCCGGCGTGCACACGCGGCGGCTTCCGCCCACGCCCACCCACCAACCGCCGCCGCCCCACCGGCGGAGCGGACCTCGGCAACAAGATGATCGAATATATGAGCGACGCTATTCGCCGCCCACGACTCCCACCGCCGCCTCAGACACCCCAAGGCCGGCCGCCTGTGGACGAACTCGCAACTGTGGACAACTTCCGCGCCCGCTGCGCCAGCGCGCGTCGGATGTAACCCGCCGCATCAAGCGCCGGCGGTAGATAGCGATCACCAGATATGTTGTCAGGCAGGACTATTCCAACGGCGGCAGCATGGCGAGCACCGCGAAGCCAAGGGCGACGCTCTCGGCTGGGAGGCGCGTGCCCACCCACCTTGTCGACGTGTACCACCTCGCCGAGGTCGAGCACGCCGTATGGACGACGGCCGAGCTGCGAATGTGGAGTTTGCTGTAGTGCCGGTGCGGCGGCCTCGCGCAGTCGCAGATCGGCCGCATCGTCGCCCGCACCCCACGACATCGCTCTGGCACTCAGTCCGTAGCCACGTTCGTTGTGGCACAGCCACTTCAGCCGGACCAGATGCCCGAGGATGCGGTGCGTCCTCGAAGACGTCGATGACCGAGGTCAAGCGGTCGACCATCGTCATTGCGCTTTCCGCCATCAACAAGAATTGGCTCTACCCATCTGGCCGACACGCTAACGGCCCCGCTGTTCGCATGTCACCCTTGAGGTTCCGAAGGGAATTCGACATGGTGCTCGCACCCGACCGCCCGGATCACTACTGCGACCAACTTGCAGCGCTTCGTGCGCTGGCCGACGACACCGAGGAGTGACCCCGTGGCTGAGGACGACAAGGTCGAACTGGCCGCCCTTGCGGAACGACTGAGGCGCATCGAGGACGAACGCGAAATCGAGAGACTGATCGCGTCCTACGGTCCGCTGGTCGACGCAGGCGAGGCCGATGCCACTGCAGGTCTGTGGGCCGTCGACGGTACCTACGACGTCGAGGGCTGGCCGATGCGTAGCCGTGACGACGTCGCGGCGATGGTCAGGTCGGACGCCCACCAGGGGCTGATCGCACGGGGCTGCTGCCACTTCCTGGGCCCTGCGGTCGTCACCGTCGATGGGGACGACGCGGTGGCGGTGTGTGAGTCTGCGCTACTGATCAAGAGCACCAAGGGTTTCGCCGTGTACCGCGCAGGCGCCAACCACTTTCGGTTGCACCGCAGGGACGGACGCTGGCAGTTCGTGCGCCGCACCACGCGCGCGCTCGACGGCGGGACCGACGCGCGGCACCTGCTGTCGTCCGGTGTGAGGGGCCGAGCCCTGTGAGCGCGTCGCTTCGCGAACGAGGGCGATCCGATCGCGTCAGGTCCAATTTGCCGTTGTCGCAGCCGTTTCGGAGTCGGTCTAGGCGAGCTTCGTCTCGATGTCGTAGAGCACCGCGGACCCATCGACCTTGGTGATCTTCAGGTGGGCGATGTAGTCGCCGTCTGGACCGGTGAAGGTGCAGTCGAACTCGACGCCGACCTTCGCGTCCGTACCCGACGGGCATTTCACGTCGTTCGGCGTGAACTCCGTGTTTTGGGCGACGAAGTCGGTGACCGACTTCTGCGCACTGTCGGCGTCGATCACCTTTCCACAGCCACTGAGGCCAAGGACGGCGACACCGATGAAGAGGGCGGCGCCGAGGCGGACACCACGAGTACGGATCATGCGCGTGATGCTGCTCCAAGCTTTGTCACAGGTCAAGCACAGACACGCGCTTGACTTGAAGCGCTTCAAGTTCGGCAGAGTGGTGTCATGACCACTGACACGATCCGAACGGCCGATCGCGATCTGACCATCCAGCAGGTGTCCCGCCGCACCGGACTGGCGGAGTCGACCTTGCGGTACTACGAGCGCATCGGCCTGATCGACGCCGTGCCGAGGGACGCCAGCAGCGGGCACCGTCGGTATCCCGCCGACCTGGTCGGCGCCATCGAGTCCCTGAGTTGTCTGCGGGGAAGCGGGATGTCGGTCGCGGACATCAGGAGCTACGTGGCCAACATCAGACGTGGGGCCGAGGCCACCGCCGATCAGCGCAGGCTGTTCGAAGCACACGCGGCCAGGCTGCACGACGAGATCACCCGACTGCGGCTGCGGGAGCGCTACGTCACGGCGAAGGCCAGGATGTGGGCAGCCAGAGAGGACGGTGACGCCGAGGCCGAGCGGGAGATCATCGCAACGGTGATGGACCTCGGCTCTCGCCTGCTCGAGGACGAAGGGGCCGCTCGTGGCTGAACACGGCGACAGGGTGCTGGTCACTGGCGGCTCGGGATTCGTTGCCGGACATGTCATCCTGCAATTGTTGGCCGACGGCTACCGCGTGCGCACGACCGTCCGCTCGCCGCGGCGTGAGGCCGACGTCCGTGCTGCGCTGCATCGGGCGGGCGCCGACACCGCTGGGCTGGAATTCGCCACGGCCGACCTCACCGCAGACGACGGCTGGGTAGCGGCCGCGCAGGGCTGCGACGCCGTGATGCACGTGGCCTCACCGTTTCCCGCACGACAGCCGGTGGACGAGAACGACGTCATCGGTCCGGCGCGCGAGGGCACGCTTCGGGTTCTTCGGGCCGCCGCCGAGGTCGGGGTGCGACGAATCGTGATGACCTCGTCGTTCGCCGCCATCGGTTACAGCGCCAAACCGTCTGGCGGGGCCTATGACGAGACCGACTGGACGGACCCGTCCGCACCCAACTCCCCCTACGTGAAGTCCAAGACACTCGCCGAGCGCGACGCATGGGACTTTGCCGCCGCCAACGACATCGAGTTGACGGTGATCAATCCCGTCGGCATCTTCGGACCCGTGCTCGGCACCGACCTCGCCACGTCGGTACTTATCGTCAAGGGACTGTTGCGGGGCACGCCGCCCGTTCTCCCCATGGCCTCGTTCGCGATGGTCGACGTCCGCGACGTCGCCGCTCTGCACGTCATGGCGCTGGCGAATCCCCACGCCGTGGGCCAGCGATTCCTGGCCGCGGCCGGTCAGCCCGTGACCTTGCCGGAAATCGCCGCCATCCTGCGCAGCCGGCTGGGTTCCGCTGGCCGTCGGGTGCCACGGCTGACGGCACCCGACTGGGCCGTCCGTGCGGCTGCCCGTGTGGTTCCCGCGCTGCGCGAACTGGCAGGCCTGCTCGGCGAGCCCAAGCGGATCCACGCCACCAAGGCCACCGAAGTGCTTGGCTGGCAACCACGTCCGGTGGCCGACACGTTGGTGGCCACCGCCGAGAGCCTGCTCGACGGCGGATTGGTGCGTGGCTAGCCGGTGCCGCTGGCAGCCGCCAGCTTGGCCGGATCCGAGGTCACCTCGTCGATCACGGTGTGGATGAACCGCATCTTCTCCAGCACCTTCGCAGGCAGCACGAACGGGTAGAGATCGTCGTGGCCCATGGACCGGTTGACCATGTTGAGCGCCCACGACAATGGCAGCCACATCTCGATGATCGAGTCGAATCCGCTGGGGCCGAGGTTTCTTCGCTCGAACGTCGCCGCGGCAGGCGCGAAGCTGAACGCGGCGGCAGTGTCCAAGGTGTCCCGGATGTGCAGGTAGTGCGCGAACGTCTCCGCCCAGTCCTCGGCGGGATGCATGGTGGCATACGACGAGACGTAGCTCGACTCCCACCCGGGAGGCGCGCCCTCGCTGTAGTGGCGGTCCAGCGCAGCCTGGTAATCGGCCTCCGCGTCGCCGAACAGTTCGCGGGCCGTCTGCTGATATTCCGAGGCGGTGCCCACCAGCCGGTAGTAGTAGTAATGCCCGATCTCGTGGCGGAAGTGCCCGAGCAGCGTGCGGTACGGCTCGGCCATCGCGACGCGCAACTGCTCGCGATGCACGTCGTCGCCCTCGGCGAGGTCGAGGGTGATGACCCCGTTCTCGTGGCCGGTGAACACCTTCTCGAGCTCGCTCGAAAGTAGATCGAAGGCCAGGCCGTAGTTCGGATCCTCGTCCCGGCCGACGATGGGCAGCTTGAGATCCACCAGTTCGACGATCAGCCGGCGCTTGGCCTTCTCGGCGATGGCGAAGGACGCCATTGCCTTCTTGTCGGCATCGTTGGGCCGGATCCTGGTCAGCGCACACGACGTGCACAACTGCCGTACCGGAGCCACCCTGACCAACCAATTGCACTCGGCCGCATGCAGATTCGCACACAGTTGGTACTCGCTGGCATCGACGGCGCCGCCGTGCTCGCTCTCGGCGCCTGACGCGATGACGAGAAACGCCCTGTCGTCGAGCGAAAATCCAAGCTTGCTCTTGCAGTTCAGGCAAACCGAGTTCTCGAACGCCAGGTGCTGCCCACAGTTAGGGCAGATGAAGTCACGCACGAAGGATTCCTCCCTCGAAGGGCGCCACGTCGACGGACACGTCGATCTTGCTGCTCTCCGAGTCGGTGTAGATGATGCCGCGCAGCGGTGGCACGTCGGCGTAGTCGCGGCCGAATCCGACCACCACGTAACGTTCGTCGACCATCTGGTCGTTGGTCGGGTCGAACTCCAGCCACTGATTCTGCGGCGTCCACACCGATGCCCAGGCGTGGGTCGCGTCGATCCCGACCATGCGTTCCTTTCCAGGAGGGGGGTCCGTCGCGAGATAGCCGGACACGTAGCTGGCGGCGAGACCGTTGGCGCGCAGGCAAGCGATCGCGAGCCGGGCGAAATCCTGACATACCCCCTCGCCTGCCGCCAAAACCTCGCCAACCCTGGTGGAAACCGTCGTCGATCCCGAGCGAGAGGTGAAGTCGTGATTGATCCTGGTGTTCAGGTCTCGGAGTACCTCGATCAGCGGTCGCTCGGCTTGAAAGCTCGGCGCGGCGTAGTCGCGAAGCGCATCGGTGATCTCGGGCTTCTGCAGGTCGAGTGTGAACTCGACGGCCAACGCACCGTCGGTGCCGACGGGTCGGGAGATCTCCCACGGCGCGAGGGCCGACCCGCTCGAATACAGCCCGGCGGGCGGCGGGTCGACCTCGACAACCGAGTGGCTGGTGATCGTCAGGGCCCGATGACGTTCGGTGACGTGGAAGTAGGAGCTGACGTTGCCGTAGCCGTCGCGACTCGTCGAACTGTCGGACGCCTCGGGATCGATGACCAGCTCGTGGGACAGGCACCGCTGGCGCGTCGAGTCCCGCGGGGTGAGGAAGCCACGGCCGTAGGAGCTGGTCACGTCGTCGGAGTAGTGGTACATCGTCCGGTGCGTGACCTCGTATGACCTAGCGCCCGCCACGGAAGTCGGACCCACCTCGTATCCGCGGTCGCTGCGCTCTCCCCCGCGAGTGGGGGGACCGCCGGCACCGTCCGTCACGGGAGGTCCCTCCGCTCGTCCGGACCCCACAGTGGCTGCATTCCGCCGGGCAGCGACAGGTGCGTCGCGGTGATCAGGCGCGACAGATCGCGAAGGTCGGTGTGGATGCTCATCAGCAGACCGTCCAGCTCGGCCCGCGTGCCGTCGGTGATGTCCTCACAGTCGGCGGGATCGAGCCTGCGCAGCCGCGCGCCGACCTCGTCGATGAGCCGCTCGGGACGGGTCGACCCGGATGACGAGGGAAGGGCCTTGAGATCCACGCGCAGCCGTTCGAACTGGTACGCCAACGAGCGCGGGTTCTCCTCGTCGAACAGCACCAGGTCCGCCACCGCGGCCACGCTCACCCGGCCGAGGGTGCGCCTGCGATAGATCACCGACGACTCGCACGCCACCAACGTGGACTCGGTGATGGTCTGCTCGGCGCCGGGACTGCGAACCTTGTTCAGGGTCGCACGCATCAGCGCGGTCAGCCAGATGCCCCGTTCGATGCGTTTGCCGATGTCCATCATCGTCCAGCCGACGTCGTGCACCATCGACTCGGCTGCCACCCCGGACAACGCCAGCATGCCCGCCAGCGTCTGGCTGTGCGCGGCCGCGAGATAGCTCTCGCCCTCGGTGTGTGAATCCGGCGGCGTCACCGACGGGCGCATCACGGCGCGGTCGACCGCGGCCAGCACCATCCACGTGTCGTTCGACATCTGGTCGCGCACCGAGCGGGCGGCCAACCCGAGCCGCTCCACCGACTGCGCCAACGACCCGGCGCGATGTCGGTCGGCCGTCAACGCCCACAGCGTGGTCGGCGCGATCGCGATCACCTCGGCGTCGTCGCCAGCAGCCCCCGTGTCGGTGCCGGTGATGCGCCCGAGCGCGGCCAGCAGCACCGGCACGCACTCACTGCCCGGCATGTCCTGCCGGTACCGGAATTCGTGGTAGCGCTCCCGCGTCACGTTGAGCAGCCTGGCCATGCTCTCCGCGCGTTCGGAGTAGCGGCCGAGCCAGAAGAGGTCGGACAACACGCGCGGCGAGCTGACGGCGCGGGTCGGGCTCGGCGTGATCGCAGGCAGTTCCACCGACGGTACCGGCGTGCGCTCGGCCGTCACCCTCGTCGGCGTGCGGACCCAGATATCTTTGGCCGCAACGGTATTCATCCGGTAGGCGGCATTGCCGGGCGCCAAGAGATAACCGAGACCGCCGAGCATGGGCGCGTATCCGCCGCGCTGCGCGACGGTGAACAGGCGCATGCCCGCGCTGCCGGGCGACAAGCCGTTGCGCGAATGATCCGTCGGCGCCGACGAGAACTGCGGCAATTCCTGCCCGATCCACTGCCACGGGGTGGCGCCGATGCGCGCCGCCAGTTCGTCGCGCTCCCCGTTCGACAGCGCCGGGCCCACGATCGGTTCACCTCCGGTGACGGGGCGAATCAGCAGAGTGGACAGGTGACTCAGCAGATGCGATCGTTCGAGATCGATACCGCCCCAATACATCGGTGCCATGTTCAGCTGCGGCACCTCGCCGACCAGAAGTTCGGCAAGCTGGGGCAAGAAGCGCTGCAGCCCAGGACTTTCCAGAATCCCACTGCCCAGGGTGTTGACGACCGTGACGGCTCCGCGGCGCAGCACCTCGACCAGGCCGACGACGCCGAGTCGCGAATCCGCCCGCAGGTCAAGCGGATCGGCGTAGGCGGCGTCGACCCGGCGCAGTACCACGTCGACGCGCTTGAGCGTGCCGAGCGAGCGCATCCACAGCTTGCCATCGCGCACCACGAGGTCGGCGCTCTCCACCAACGGGAAACCCAGCACGCTGGCCAGGTACGCCTGGTCGAATGCAGTCTCGGAGTGGATACCGGGACTGAGCACCACGACGACGGGTTGTTCTGCCGATTCCGGTGCCGCGTCGATGAGCGCCAACCGCAACGCCTGCGCCCAAGGGGACGCAGGTCTCGGGCTGATCCGCTCGTAGAGATCGGGGAACGCATGCGCGACCACGCGCCGGTCGGCCAGCGCGTAGCCGGCGCCCGACGGTGCCTGCGTCCAGTCACCGTTGACCAGGAACTCACCCGACCCGTGACGGCTGATGTCACAACCGTGCATGAACAGCTGATGGCGGCCCGGCACCTCGATGCCGCGTGCGGCGCGAAGGTAGCCGGGGTGGGAGAAGACCAACTGCGGCGGCAGCACCCCACTGGTGATTGACCGGCGCTCCCCGTAGAGGTCGGTCAGGACCGCGTCCAACAACCGGGAGCGTTGCACCAGCCCGGACTCCAGGGTGTCCCAGTCCGCCGACGAAATCAGCAACGGCAGCCCGTCGAGGTGCCACGGACCGGGAACCTGGGTCCCGTCCCCGTTGGTCACGGCGTCAGTGGCCGGCCGTCCGACCGAGTGATCGACCTGGACGAAGGTGATGCCGTCGTTGTCGACCAGTCCTCGCACTACCGAGCGGAGCCGGTCGAGCCCGAATCGGCCACGCTCCTTGACACATTCGGCCAGCTCCTGCCACGCCGGCCGCACGTTGCCTGCCGCGTCGACGAACTCGTCATAGCCACCGCTGGCCCCGCCGCGGACGTCGAAGAGCGGCTCCTGCGCGCGGGCCGCGCGGTACTGGGCCAACAAGTCGTCGGCGCGGGCTTCGTTGTAGAAGCCTGCACCGGTAATGGCAGGACTGGGCTCCGGCGGGCCGCTGGGGCGAAGGACCATCAACGCAGAACGGTACGCACCCGGCGCAGATCCACGATGCCCGGCGCGCCCACGTCGGTGGACTGACGGGCCTGCTTCTCCCGAATGTCGGACATGTCGACCTGCCCGGGAGTGAATCCGGTTGCCTCGAAGCGCCTGCCGCGCCGCGACTCAGCCTCGACGGCGTTGACCGGCGGATTGTCGTATGCCCGGCCGCCGGGATGGCTGACGTGATAGGTGCAGCCGCCGCGCGACGTTCCGGTGGCGGTGTCGATGAGCTCGAACCGGAGTGGACTGTCCACGGTGATGGTGGGATGCAGTGCACTCGGCGGCTGCCACGCCCGGTACCGGACACCGCCGACCTGGACGTCGGAGTTGCTGGTGGCCAGCAGCGGGATCGGGTAGCCGTTGGCGGTCACGACGTAGCGGTGCCGGTCGGCGCCGATCAGGCGGACCTGGAGCCGCTCGACCGACGAGTCGACGTACCGAGCCGTGCCCCCCGCCGTCGACTCCTCACCGAGGACGTTCCACGGTTCGATGGCGCCACGCAGTTCGATCTCGACGCCATCGAACACCGCGGTGCCGACACGCGGAAAGCGGAACTCGGTGAACGGGTCGAGCCAGCTGGTGTCGAAGTCGATGCCGTGCGCCCGCAGATCGGCGGCGACGTCGGCGATGTCTTGGATGATGAAGTGCGGCAGCAGATACCGGCCGTGCAGATTGGCTCCGTGCCGAATGAGCGGGGCACGCAGCGGCTCGTCCCAGAACCAGGCCACCAGTGCGCGCACAAGTAACGACTGGACCATCGCCATCTGGAAGTGCGGCGGCATCTCGAACCCACGAAGCTCCAACAACCCCAGCCGACCGCGTGCGCTGTCCGGGCTGTAGAGCTTGTCGATGCAGAACTCGGCGCGGTGGGTGTTGCCGGTGATGTCGGTCAGCAGGTGGCGAAGCGCGCGGTCGGTGACCCACGGAACGGAGCTTGCGGAGTGACCATGTGATGGCTTCGCAGAGCCGGAACCTCTTGTCAGCCGGTCGATCTCGGCGAAGGCGATCTCCAGCTCGTAGAGCGACTCGGTGCGTCCCTCGTCCACGCGCGGAGCTTGCGAGGTGGTGCCGATGAATCGTCCGGAGAACAGGTACGACAGGGACGGGTGGCGCTGCCAGTACGTCAGCATCGACACCAGCAGATCGGGCCTGCGCAGCATCGGCGATTCGGCGGGGCTGATCCCGCCGAGAGTGATGTGGTTGCCACCGCCGGTGCCACCGTGCGTGCCGTCGAAGTCGAACGACTCCGTCGACAGGCGCGCCAATCGTGCTTGTTCGTAAAGGGTTTCGAGCTGTTCCCGCTGCGAGGCGAAGCTGACCGTCGGCGCGACGTTGACCTCGATGACACCGGGGTCGGGGGTCACCGACATGGACGTGAGTCGTTCGTCGGGCGGCGGGCCGTAGCCCTCCACCACCACGGGGCAGTCGGCCTTGGCCGCGGCCGCCTCGAGGCGCGTGACGATGTCGACGAAGTGGTCGAGTTCCTCCGTCGGAGGCAGGAAGACGTACAGCACCCCGTCGCGGACCTCGGCGACCATTGCCGTGACTGGCGCACCGTCGGCCTCTTCGATCTCGGCGTCCTCGGGCTCGACGTCACTCATCAGCTTGCCGCGAGGGGCGAGCGGATCGGCGGTGGAGGACGCGCGGGGCGGCCGCCAACTGATGGCATTCAGCGGCAGTCGCAGCCCGGCCGGTGAATCCCCTTCCAACAAGACGATCCGACCCCGGCGCAGTTGCCAATCTGCACTGGCCCAGCCACTGTCGTCCTCCCGACGATGCAACGGGAGCACGTAGGCGGCGGGTTGGGCGACCGACTGGTCCAACCGGACCAGCAGCTGAGCCCTGGCGTCGGGCGCGTCCGCCTCGAGATCGTCGACTGCGGCGACCGGTTCGCCTGCGGGTTGGCGGACGGCCGCAGCCAGCCGACTGAGCGGGTCTTCGTAGGCGGGTCGCACCTGCGAGGCGGGCAGCCCGAGCCCGGCGGCGATGGCGCCGAGGACCTGCTGACCCGCATCAGGAGCGACCGGGGCGCTCGGCTGCTCTGCCCACGGATCGGCCAGCAGCGCGTCGTTCGCCCAGAGCGGCAGCCCGTCGGTCCGCCAGTGCAGACCGATCTGCCACCGCGGCAATGGCTCTCCGGGATACCACTTGCCTTGGTTGCGCTGCACCAGGCCCTGCGGCGCCCAGATCGACTTGAGCCGGGCGGCCAGCACGGACGCGCGTTCCCGCTTGTGCGGTCCATCGGCGTCGGTCGTCCACTCGGGATCGACCTGGTTGTCGATCGAGACGAACGTGGGCTCGCCGCCCATCGTCAGCCGGACGTCACCGGCGGCCATCCTGGCGTCGACGGCAGCCCCCAACTCGACGATGGAATCCCACGCTGCCGGCGTGTAGGGCAGCGTGACACGCGGATCCTCGTGCACACGGGTGACGACGTTGGAGAAGTCCAGCGTCGTCTCGCACGGCTCGGTGGCGCCCGTGATCGGCGCGGCGGATGCCGGGTGCGGCGTCGCCGAAAGCGGGATGTGCCCCTCACCTGCGAACAGGGCCGACGTGGGATCGAGGCCGATCCAGCCCGCCCCTGGGATGTACACCTCGGTCCAGGCGTGCAGATCGGTGAAGTCCGCGATGGGCCCCGAAGGGCCGTCCATTGCCTTCACGTCCGAAGTCAGTTGGACGAGGTAACCGGAAACGAAGCGGGCGGCCAGACCCAGCTCGCGCAGCACCGACACCAGCAGCCAGGCCGAGTCCCGACAAGAGCCGATGGCGGTCCGCAGAGTGTGGTCCGGCGTCTGCACACCGGGTTCCATGCGCACGCTGTAACCCACGTCGGCATTGATCGCGCCGTTGAGCGCGACGAGGAAGTCGATGGTGCGCGTCCCGGGGCGCACGAAGAAGTTCTTGACCCAGTCCGTGGTGAGCTCACCGGGGCCGGAGCCCTCCCCGTCCTCGTCGACCGGCCGCAGGTACGGCTTGAGATCCTCCAGCAGCGCCTTCGGATATTCGAAGGGCCACTTCTCCGCGAAGTCCTCGATGAAGAAGTCGAACGGGTTGATGACCTTCAGGTCGGCGATCAGCCCGACCGTGATGGTGAGCTCTCGCGTGCGGGTGGGAAACACCAGTCGGGCCAGGAAGTTTCCGAACGCGTCCTGTTGCCAGTTGATGAAGTGATCCGCGGGTTCGACCTGGAGCGAATACGCCTCGATCGGGGTGCGCGAGTGCGGCGCCGGACGCAGACGGACGACGTGTGGAAAGACCTCTACCAGTCGGTCGAACGTGTAACTGGTGCGATGCTCCAGCGCCACCTTGATACCCATAGGGGTTGATCCCACCACACCCGCCACTGCGCCGCATGTGGCGCGTGGCCCGTGTCACCAGGTTGAGATCACCCGTCTGACCGATCTCGCGCGAAATGTGTGCACTCCACACCAAGCTGTTGTAAATTCACATCCCATCCGCTGATCATGGCTATTCGTGCCGGAACTGGAGTTCATCGCTGTGAAATTTCCACACATTGAGTGGATCTGAGCATGGATGCCAAGACCCGTAGGGACCACATCGAAGAGCGCGTTCGCGTGGAGCGTGAAGTCCGCTACGCCGAGTTGGCCGCCGAGTTCGACGTCTCCGAGATGACCATCCGCCGGGACATGGAGGCGCTCGAGGCGCTCGGCGTGGTCCGGCGGGTGGTCGGTGGCGCGATCGCGTTGAAGGGCAAGGACAACGAACCCTCGTTCGAGACCAGAGTGGCCGACGCCGCGGAGGAGAAGCGCCACATCGCCGACGCGGTGGCCGACCTCATCGGTCCCGGCGAGACCCTGATCCTCGACTCGGGCAGCACCGCTCTGGCCGTCGCGCAGTCCCTGCGTGGGCGTCGGCTCGGTCTGACGGTTCTCACCCCCAGCGTGCTCGCCGCGCTGGAACTGATCGATGAGGAGGACACCACCGTCGTACTCACTGGCGGGGAGTTGCGCCCCGGTGAGCTGAGCCTCATCGGTCCCGCCGCCGAGGACACCCTGTCCAACTACAACTGCGACACCTTCGTCATGGGCGTCGCGGGCATCGACGGCAACCGCGGCATCTCGGACTACCACCAGGCCGACAGCCGAGTGAAGCGTGCGGCGAGCAAGCGCGCGGACCGGGTGATCGTGGCGGCCGATCAGAGCAAGCTCGGCCGGGTGACGTTCACCAGCATCGCCACCCTTTCCGAGATTCACGTGATCATCACCGACGGAGATCCCGGACACCCGGCTCTGGTCGCGGCCCGTGCGGCGGGGGTCGACGTGATCTGCGTCGCCGGTCTCGGTTCGGCACCGAGCGAGGCGGAGTCGCTGTGAAAGCCCACACGATCGGGATCGACATCGGCACCACGGGCACCAAGACCGTGCTGCTCGACACGGAGCGCGGCATCGTCGCGCAAGCGTCCCGGGAGACGACGCTGCACTCGCCGAGTCCCGGTTTCGCCGAGGCCGACACCGGTCAGTGGTACCGGAACGTCATCGAGTCGATCCGAGAGATACTGAGCACCAGCGGAATTCGCGGTGACGCCGTGGATGCGGTGGCAGTCTCGGGCATGGTGCCTGCGGTCGTGCCGCTCGATGGCCGAGGCACTCCGCTACGCCGCGCAATCCTCCAGAACGACGCCCGAGCTCACCGCGAGGTCTCGGAGCTGGCGTCGGCGCTCGATGGCGTCGACCTGGTGACGATGACGGGCTCTGCACTGACGCAGCAGTCGGTCGCACCGACCACGGCGTGGCTGCGCACGCACGAACCCGACGTCTACGACCGCACGGCGCACTACGTCGGCTCCTACGACTGGGTGCTCATCGCGCTCGGCGCAGACGTCCACGTCGAACAGAACTGGGCACTGGAGTCCGGGCTGTTCACCATCGACGGAGCCGTCGCGCAGGCGGTCGTCGCGGCCGCCGGCCTCGACCCGAGGGTCCTCGCTCCGGTTCATCGCCCCGGCGCCAAGGTCGGCGAATTGAGCAGTGCGGCAGCCGAGTCGACGGGATTGTCGGCGGGCACCCCCCTGATCGTCGGTGGGGCCGATCACGTCCTGTCGGCCTTCGCCGCAGGTGTCAACGCACCGGGCGATGCGCTGGTGAAACTCGGCGGTGCAGGAGACATCCTGGTCGCCAGCGACACCAGGGTGGTCGATGAAAGGCTTTACCTCGACGCACATCCGGTCCCTGGCCACTGGTTGCCCAACGGCTGCATGGCCACCAGTGGCAGCCTGATCCGCTGGTTCCAGGCGCTGATCGGCGGCGTCGAGCTCACCGAACTCGACGACGAGGCCACGTCGTCGTCGCCCGCCGAAGTGCTGTGCCTGCCGTACTTCCTCGGCGAGAAGAGCCCGCTGCACGACCCAGACCTGCGTGGCGTGTTCGCCGGCATGCATCTCGGGCACGGCCGCGCCGACCTGTACCGGTCGGTGCTGGAGGCCATCGCGTTCGGATTCCGGCACCACGTCGACGTTTTCACCGACATCGGCATCCGACCGAGCCGGGTCATGATCACCAACGGCGGGTCGAAGTCCACGCTGTGGAAACAGATCCACGCCGACGTCCTCGGCATCGAGATGCTGCCCGTCCGCGGCCATCCGGGAGCCTCTCTCGGCGCGGCGGTGATCGCCGCGATAGGCGTTGGCGCCCTCGACGACTGGTCCGACGCCGCCCGCTTCATCGCGCTCGACCCACCCGTCGTCCCCGATCCGACCCGGCGGACGGTCTACGACGACGCCTACCAGAACTGGCGTGACCTCGGAGCGGCGGTGATGCCGATATCCCATGCGATGGCAAGAAGTAACCGAGAATCCCGAGAAGTGAAAGGAACTGTGCCGCAATGAAGGACATGGAAAGCACGAAGACCACGACACCCCGGCGGAGGCGGCAGTTCCTTGCCGCACCGGTATTCGCACTCCTGGCTGTACTCGCCCTGTTCATCAGTGCCTGCGCAGGCGGCGGTGGACCCGAGCAGACCACGGCGACGGGCACCGGTGCGGTCGCCAAGGACGTCTCGGGGACCGTCCGCATCCTCATGGAGAACGTGCCGGACTCCGACATCGTCAAGGCGATGGTTCCCGAGTTCAACAAGGACTATCCGAACGTCAAGGTCGACATCGAGACGCTGACCTACGACCAGATGCGCGACAAGCTGGTGTCGTCGTTCCAGTCGTCGTCGCCCACCTACGACCTGATCATCGTGGACAACCCGTGGATGGTGGACTTCGCCAAGGCGAAGTTCTTGCAGCCGTTGGACTCTCGCATCGACAGCACTCCCGACTACGACGCCGCCGACTTCTTCAAGCCACTGACGGACATCACCACCGTCGACGGTGTTCGCTACGGCGTGCCGTTCTACAACTACGCGCTCGGGTACCTCTACAACACCGACGATCTGGCCGAGGCCAAGCTGCCGGTGCCCACTACCCTCGACGAGTTGGTGAGCACGTCGAAGGCGTTGAAGGTCGGCGACCGCGCGGGCATTGCGATGCAACCACAGCGGGGTTACAAGATCTTCGAGGAATGGGGCAACTGGCTGTTCGCCGCGGGCGGCTCGATCTACGACGACAACGGCAAGCCGACGCTGAACACCCCGCAGGCCAAGCGAGCGCTCAACGCCTACATCGACACCTACCGGACAGCGGCCCCCCCGAACAGCCTGAACTGGGCCTTCGACGAGGCGTTCCGCTCGGTGTCCAGTGATCAGGCGGCATCGATGATCAGCTACAACTGGAACCTCCCCGCACTCAACGCGCCAGGATCGGGACCATCGGCGGGCAAGTTCAAGCTGGCGCCGATCCCGGGCGGCAAGCAGGTACTCGGTTCGTGGAGTTGGGCGATCCCGACCAACTCCGGCGCCCCCGATGCGGCATGGGCGTTCGCGTCGTGGCTCACCTCGAAGCCTCATGACGTTGAGCGCACCGAGAAGGGTGGCGCCGCCATCCGGCAGAGCACGCTGAAGGATCCGGCAGTTCTGAACGGACCGCTGGGCTCCGACTACTACAAGACGGTCGAGCAGATGCTGGCCAATGCGGCACCCCTGAGCCAGGGACCCAGCGGCGAGGAGATGATCCAGGCCGTCGGCACCGAACTCAACGAGGCCGTAGCAGGCACCAAGAGCGTCGACGACGCGCTGGCCGCAGCGCAGGCCGCCGCCGAGAAGATCCAAGGCTAGCCCGTCCCCCCGGGGCTAGCCCACATGAAACCGACCACCCCACGAAAGGAGCGATGAAGACCATGAAGTTCAAACACGGCATGGTCGCCCCCCTCGTTGCACTTTTCGTCGGGGTGGTCGGTTTCCCCCTTGGTTACGCGTTCTACCTCAGCGTCACCAACTACAAGCTGACCAGTCGCGGCACACCGAAGCTGGTTGGCGCGGACAACTACGTCGCCACCCTGGGCGACGGTGAATTCTGGCAGGCGTTCGGCACCACGGCGATCTTCGTCGGCGTGGCCGTCGGGCTGGAACTCCTGATCGGTCTGGCCATTGCGCTAGCCCTGCAAAAGCAGCGCTGGGCAAGCGATCTCACGCGCTCGATGTTGCTTGCCCCGATGTTCATCACGCCGATCGCCGTCGGATTGATCTTCCGGTTTCTGCTCAACGACCAAATCGGGGCCATCCCGCATCTGTTGCACGCCATCGGCCTGGACTACGACTTCTTCGGTCCCGGCAATGCCCTGTTCACCCTCGCCTTCATCGACGTCTGGCAGTGGACGCCTTTCATGGTGCTCCTGCTGCTGGCAGGCCTCGAGTCCATTCCCAAGGAGCCGCTCGAGGCGGCCAGGGTCGACGGTGCAGGCGGCTGGTACGTGCTGCGACGAGTGACGCTGCCGTTGTTGGCGCCGGTGCTGGTGGTGGCGATTCTGCTGCGCTGCCTGGACGCCATGAAGGTGTTCGAGTACGTGTTCGCCACCACCCGCGGCGGACCAGGAACAGAGACCCAGACCCTGCAGTACTTCGTGTACCAGACCGGAATTCAGTTCTTCCGCCTCGGATCCGCCTCGTCCATGGCCTTCGTCGTGCTGCTGGTCGTGCTGACGGTCATCGTCATCGCGTTCCGCCGGATGGAGAAGGCCAAGCAGTCATGAGGAGTTCGCTCGCGCTGACCATCTGCCGCGTGGCCCTGTTGTGGGCGGCGGCCATCTCGGTGCTGTTCCCGGTGGCGTGGATCGCCCTGGCCAGCCTGAAAAGCCCGGAAGAACTGAATGATCCGTTCCTGCTGTCCTTCACCCCCACGCTGGCCGCCTGGCGCAACGTGCTGGACTCCGGGATCCTCGAGGCGGCGGGGCGAAGCGCCATCGTCGCGCTCACCACCGTCGGCATCAGCATCGTGGTGGGCAGCATGGGCGCCTACGCCATTGCCCGCTTCCGGGCCGGCGGCACCGCGACGCGGTTCGGGATGCTCGCCGCGCAGGTGCTTCCGCCTGCCGTGCTGGTGTTCCCGTTCCTGACGATGGCCTACGCGCTGCGTCTCAACGACACCCTGATCCCGGTGATCTTCGCCCACCTGAGTTTCGTCCTGCCGGTGGTGACCTGGTTTCTCATCGGGTTCTTCGAGGCAGTCCCCCGCTCGTTGGAGGAGCAGGCGCAGGTCGACGGATTCACCAGGTTCCAGGCGTTCCGCCTTGTCGTGCTCCCGCAGGTGTTCCCCGGCATGGGAGCGGCCGCCATCTTCGGCTTCACGCTGTCGTGGAACGACCTGTTCTACGGGCTGATCCTGGCCCCCGGCAAGGCGGCCATCCTGCCGGTGGCCATCGCAGGCTTCAACACGTTCCGCGGCGTTCAGATCGGCTCGATGAGCGCCGCCATCCTGATCGCCGTCGTCCCGGTCGTCATCGCGAGCTTCTTCATTCAGCGCAGGCTGGTGCAGGGCATCAGCGGCGGCGCGGTGAAGTTCTAGAAGGTAGGTCACTCCCCACTCATGGCAATCGTCCGATTCTCAAGTGTCAACAAGGCTTACGGCTCCATCGCCGTGGTCAGCGATCTGAACCTCGAACTGTCCGACGGGTCGTTCACCGTTCTCGTCGGCCCGTCCGGCTGTGGAAAGTCGACGTCGCTGCGGATGCTGGCCGGCCTCGAGTCCGTCACCTCGGGCACCATCACGATCGGCGACCACGACGTCACCCACCTGCAGCCGCGTGAGCGCGACGTGGCCATGGTGTTCCAGAACTACGCGCTGTACCCGCATCTCACCGTGCGGGAGAACATCGCCTTTCCGCTGCGCGCCGCGAAGGAGCCCCGCGCGCAGGCACTCAAGCGGGCGGACGCGGTTGCCGAGTCGCTTGGCCTCTCGAAACTTATGGGGCGCAAGCCAAAAGACCTCAGTGGTGGCCAGCAGCAGCGGGTGGCGATCGGCCGGGCGATCATCCGCGAACCGTCGGTCTTCCTGTTCGACGAACCGCTCAGCAATCTCGACGCGAAACTGCGCGTCGAGACACGTACCGAGCTGCTACAGATCCAGCGCCGGCTCGGCATCACCTGCCTGTACGTCACGCACGATCAGGAGGAGGCGATGACCCTGTCGGACCGGATGGTGGTGATGCGCGACGGGCGAGCCGCGCAGGTGGGCACACCGCTCGAGGTGTACAACGCGCCGGTCGACACGTTCGTCGCCGCCTTCGTCGGAAGCCCGAAGATGAACCTCGTCGACGGCGAGCTCACCGGCCAGACCTTCACCCTGCCAAATGGCTTCGCATTGACCGTCGAACAGTCGGTGGCCCGCGGCGCCGTGACGCTCGGGGTGCGACCCGACGACCTGGTTCCCACCGCCACGGACGAGGCCGACGCGACGGTGAGGCTCATCGAACTACTGGGCCCGCGGGCGATCGTCACCATTGACGCCAAGGGCACCGAGCTGACCAGCGTCGTCGAATCCTCGCGGATGTCCGGAATCACCGAAGGCACGAAGGTCGCGTTGGCCGTCCGGCCCGGTGCCGCACACGTCTTCGACACACAGACCGGCCAACGCATCGTTGGCACCAGCCAAGAAAACACGATCGATGGGAACCAAGTACAGAGATGACGAAGACAGTTGTGGTCACCGGCGCCGGGTCCGGAATCGGCCGTGCCATCGCGACGACCCTCGCCGAACGGTGCTGGCAGGTCGTGGTCACCGACATCGACGGCGACGCCGCACGTGACGTCGCCGCCACGCTGCCTGCGGACGGCGGAGTCGAGCACGAATCTGCGATACTCAACGTCAGTTCGCCCGCCGACGCAGCGACCGTCGCCTTCGACGTGACCGACCGCCTCGGGCTCGACGCCTGGGTCAGCAACGCGGGCATCTCGTTCATGCACAGCTTCCTCGAGGCACCCATCGCACGCTACGACCAGACGATGGACGTCAACCTCAAGGGCGTCTTCGTGTGCGGTCAGGCCGCCGCTAGGGCGATGGTGCGAAGCGGTACGGCGGGCGCGATCGTCAACACCGCCTCCATGGCGGGCAAGCAGGGTCGGGTGCCGTTCCTCTCCGACTACGTCGCGTCCAAGTTCGGCGTCGTCGGCCTCACCCAGGCAATGGCCTACGAACTGGGTGAGCACGGCATCACGGTCAACTGCGTGTGTCCCGGCTACGTCGAAACACCCATGCAGGCAAGGGAACTCGAGTGGGAGGCGCAGCTGCGTGGCATCACCACCAATGGTGTTCGCGCCATGATGATCGAGGACACTCCACTGCGACGACTCGAGCAGCCGGAGGACGTCGCCAAGTCGGTGGCCTTCCTGCTCTCCCCCGATGCCCGCTTCATCACCGGCGAGGCGCTGGCCGTCAACGGCGGCGCCTACATGGACTAGTGAGCGAAATGACTTGTACGGCAACATCACCGAGAAAGGCACTACCGTGACCACCACCTGGCTCGACGAGGTCTTCAGCGTCAGAAAACCCGTCATCGCCATGCTCCATCTGTCCGCCCTGCCTGGCGACCCCGGATACGACAGCGCGGGCGGCATCGCCGCCGTCGTCGCACGTGCGCGCGAAGAACTCGACGAACTGCAGGCCGGCGGCGTGGACGGCGTGATGGTCTCCAATGAATTCAGCCTGCCGTATCTCACCAGGACCGAGCCGATCACCGCGATCACGATGGCCAGGATCATCGGCGAGCTGCTCCCCTCATTCCAGGTCCCCTACGGCGTGAACGTGTTGTGGGATGGCCGGGCGTCGATCGACCTGGCGGTCGCCACCGGCGCGAAGTTCGTTCGCGAGATCTTCACCGGCGTCTATGCCAGCGACTTCGGTCTCTGGGACACCAACGTCGGTGAAGTGGCGCGCCACCGCGCCCGCGTCGGAGGAGCCGAC
>JAOPWT010000361.1 GCA_025965555.1 Mycobacterium sp. | reverse complement strand
CCTGCTCAAGACGTTCTGGGGCTGGCGCGACGAACAACTCCGCGACGGCACCATCATCTGGACCTCACCAGCCGGGGAGCGTTACGTCACCACCCCGGGCAGCGCCCTGATCTTCCCGTCTCTATGTGAGCCGACCGGTCCGATCACCATCACCTCACGCGAGGATCAGCCACGTGGTGACCGCAACGTCATGATGCCGCGGCGCCTGCACAACCGCGATCAGCAGCGCGCCGCCGCGATCAGCGCGGAACGCCGCCACAACCGCGAACGACGCAGCACCCCAATGCCGGCAACCGTGTGCGATGGGGACCTCGACTACGAGGACACCCTGCCCGTCGCCCACGACACCAGCCCACCACCCTTCTAGCAGGGTGACAGGCGGCTAGCCGACGCCTCGGTTCAGCCACGTGACTTCACCCGTGTCGCCGCCACCGCGGTAGGCCTCGAGCGCCTCGTCCCACGCGGTGCCGAGCACGGTGTCCATTTCGGCGGCGAGGGCGTCTGCGCCGGAGGCCATGAGTCCGCGCAGGCGCAGCTCGCCGACCATCACGTCGCCGTTCGCGCTCATCACGCCACTCCACAGACCGAGCTGCGGGGTGTGGCACCAACGATGGCCGTCCACGCCCTCACTCGGGTCTTCGGTGACCTCGAAACGAAGCACCGACCACGATCTCAGCGCGTTCGCCAAAGCCGCGCCGGTACCCACGGGACCCACCCAGTTGGTGACGGCACGAAGCTGCCCAGGCAACGCCGGCTGCGGCGTCCACTTGAGGTTTGCCCTCGCCGACAGGGTCGACGAAAGCGCCCACTCCACGTGTGGACATACCGCCGCGGGCGAGGCGTGGACGTACACCACACCGGTGGCCGTGTCGGCGAACTGGTTCGACGCACGCATCATCTGCTCCTTCGGCTCCAAAAGGGACGTCTTCCCCGACGACCTGTGAGTGCCAAAAGATGCAGTTGTTTCGTGCGTGTCTATTGTGCCCTGTGGGACCAGTGTTGCGCTAGTCTGTCCCGAATTCTCTCAGCACTCCATCAGAGAGGGCTGGCCAGCGAGAGTGGGCCCAGTCGCCGAAGTCCCGGTCGGTGAGCACCACCAAGGCCAGGTCAGCGACCGGATCGACCCAGATGAACGTGCCCGATTGGCCGAAGTGTCCGAAGGTGCCCTCGCTGTTCAGTGACCCCGTCCAGTGCGGCGACTTGCCATCGCGGATCTCGAAACCCAACCCCCAGTCGTTCGGCCGCTGAGTTCCGTAGCCCGGTAGGACCCCCGAGAGGCCGGGAAACTGCACCGAGATCGCGTCGGCGTGCATCTGCGGCGACACCAAGGCCGGCCGCAGGAGATCAGCGGCGAACAGGGCGAGGTCCGCCACCGTCGACTCGCCGCCGAACCCGGCGGCAGTGGCCCCACCGGCCAACGATGACGCCCCCATGCCGAGGGGTTCGAAGACCGCTTCGGTCAGGTACCGGTCGAACGGGATCTCCGACGCCTGCTCGAGGACGCCTGCGAGGACGCCGAAGCCCTCGTTCGAGTAGACCCGTCGCTTGCCCGGCTCCGCGATGACGTCGGGTGACCGCATCGACAGGCCTGACGTGTGAGCGAGCAGATGGCGCACCGTCGACCCTGGCGGCCCGGCCGGGGTGTCGAGTTCGACGACGCCCTCCTCGACCGCGACCTGGGCTGCGCGCGCGACCAACGGCTTGGTCACCGATGCGAGCGCGAACCCGCGGCGGATGTCGCCGAACTCCGCGAGCACGCCGGACGGCCCGACCACGGCGGCTGCAACGGTCGGAACCGGCCAGTCTGCGACTGCTTCGAGAGCGGACATGCCGCAGCAGCCTAGTGGGACGCCACCCGGCGCCAGACCGCCGCCACGTGTCGCGCATCGGTGCCGCAGCAGCCGCCGAGCACGGTCGCCCAGGGCAGTCGATCGAGTAACGCGGCCGTGCCTGCCCCGAATTCGTCGGGGTCGCCCTCGTCGAGGTCTTCGGCTTCGTCGAGTTCGGCATGACTTCGCGGCGAAGCGTTCAATCTCAGGCCGACCAGTCTTCGGAGCCACGGGCCGCGGTCGGCGAAGCTGGTCGCGAGATGGCTTGGGTGCGCGCAGTTGACCATGAAGTACGCGGCACTCCGATCCGTGACGGTGTCGACCTGC
The DNA here is from genome assembly GCA_025965555.1 of Mycobacterium sp. Taxonomy (GTDB): domain Bacteria; phylum Actinomycetota; class Actinomycetes; order Mycobacteriales; family Mycobacteriaceae; genus Mycobacterium. The sequence continues at coordinate 14,053 of JAOPWT010000361.1, read as the reverse complement.
TCGATGGCCTCTCGCAACGACTGGCCGGTGGCCAGCCGTCCGTCGGTCTCCACGGTGAAGGAGACCGCCGCCGCAATGCCCGCCGCCGCGGCGGCCTTCACGATTCCGATGGCCTCCTCGGCGTTGTCGATGGTGACTGCGGTGACCTGATCTGCGGTGGTCTCGGCGAACGTGGCGATCTGCCCGCAGTGGTAGCGCTCGGCTTCGGCGGCCGTCATCGCCTCCTCGCGTGGTCCGACGCAGCCGCTCACCACTGCGGTGATGCCATCGGCCGCGGCGGCTGCGCGCACCTCCTCGGCGAGTTCGATGGCCATCCGGTTGACCGCATCCAGGCGGTGAGGCGAAAACCCAAGCCGCGCGGCCCAATCGGGGTTGGCACGCCAGGTGGCCGCCTCCACGACCAAACCCATCCCGTGCTGCCGCGCGATGTCGAGGTAGTCCGCGTAGTAGCGGCGGAGCACGTCTCGCGAGTCGGGTTCCTCGAGCAGCGGGAATGCCGCGAAGCAGGGTAGTTCGATGCCGTGATGGAAGACCAGGTCGGTCTCCAGTCCCCCATCGGTGACGAACATCAGCTCGCCCGAGAGCTGGGGCAGACGTGCGTCCAGGGTTGCCACGCGACCATCACACCAGTTGGAGGCGCCTCTTCGCGTGGGTTGTCGACGAAAACTTCGCGACAACGGTCGACCGCCAGCTAGGCGACGGGTTGCCCTGCGGCGAGTGCCTTGACGTCCGCGGTGTGCATCGGTGTCCCACCGATACCCCAGTCCCCGCTGGTGACCTCTTCGACCACCACCCAGGTGACCGGTCGCATGTTCTCGCCCTCGACGGCGACCATGGCGTCGGTCACCTTCCGCACGATGTCCTGTTTCTGCGCCGGGGAGAACACTCCTTCGATTACCTTCACGTTGACGAACGGCATCGTTCGCTCCTTCTCTATTTCTGTTGCCGACCAATCGAATTGCTGGCCGGAGCTACTTGCTTGCCAAGTAGTAGTCGTTGAACGGACCGATGATTCCCGCGATGCGTGCGGCGAACTCCTCGGTCGTCGTCATGGCTCAAACGCTAGGTCGGCCGGGGAGCCCAGGACATCGGCCGAACGATGCAACTTTGCAGGCGCTGTGGGCGAAATGGTGTAGGAGCCCGGCGGCGGCTCAGGCCGTCAGAGCACGTTGTTCTGATGCGCCCACGCGACGGCGGCGGTACGCGAAGACACGTCGAGTTTGGCGTAGATGTTCGCGAGATGTCGGCTGACGGTCTTCTCGCTGATGGACAGCTGCTTGGCGACTTCCCGATTCGAGGCGCCGACGGCGATCCTCCGGATGATGTCGAGCTCGCGTTTGGTCAGTCGTCCCGGGGTTCCGCCATCACAGATCCCCGCAGGCTCCACACCGAGCTGGTCGTAGATGTTCTCGGCGGTGGCCGCATCGGCGGCGGCGGTATCGTGGTCGCCGAGTCCGCGATGGGCCAACGCCATCCACTCGTAGACCTCGGCGATCTCGTAACGGCATTGCTGCGAACGGTATTCGCCGAGCGCGGACTCGAGGACTGTCAGCGCATCGCCGTGACTGCCGCGGCGGACCAGCAGCGCACCTCGGGCGTGCGCCGCCCACGCCTTGAAACCAGGGGTGTTGAACACCAGCGCACCGGCTTCGAGCTCGCGGCAGTGACTTTCGGCTTCATCGAGATCGTCGCGGGCCAGCGCGACGTGGACGGCACCGCGCAACAGGCGCATTCTGTCGATGCCGAGCTGCCCAACCAGCGCCACCCGCAGCCCGGTCCACGCCGCCTGTTTGTCGCCTTGTCGACATCGCAGCAGCGCTTCCCCTGGCTGCGGCTCCATGCCGAGACCGCGGACCTTTGCGAAGGCTGCCAGCGCGCCATCGGAGTCACCGAGCAACCGGCGCACCTCTCCGAGTTGGTAGAACCCCTCGGCAGCCGCCCAGCTGTTGACCGGCACTAGGCTGTTGCTGACGGTCAGCAGCCGATCCTCGATCTGCCGGTAATCGTCCGTGCCGTCCTGCAGTTGGAGCCGGTGCACTTCGCACACCCCGCCGTACGGCATCGACCCGGCCAGATCGCACCATTGCGCCATCGACCGGGTCCAGGTCCGCATCCGCGGCAGGTCGGCGACCTGGTGGCAGTGGTGCAGCACGATGCAGTAGATTTCCCCCGCCCACTCGATCGGGACCTGGTCGGCCAGCACGGGAAGCATGGCCTCGTCGATGAGGGCGTAGCCGTCCGACACGCGGCCGCCCAGGATCGCCTCCAGGCCCTCTCCGACGAGCGCGAGCGCCGTCACCGCAGGGTCGTCGAGCCGGTCGGCGACGGCTCGCAGTTCCCTTACCCGCACGGGCAGATCGTCGAGATTCCGCTGGATCACGGCATGAATCGTCCCGAGGTAGGCGACGTATCCGTGCACGGCGCTCGCAAACGCGTCGTCGAGCAGCCGACGCGCCCGGCTCATCCATGCCACCCCGATGTTGAGGTCACCGCGGAGAAACCACGCCAACGACACCTCGGCGGCCTTCATCGCGGCGGCCGCCGGATCCTTCCTGGCCAACCGGGTGAATACCAGTTCGGCGATGCGGACAGATTCCTTGGCGTGCCCGAGCCGCCACGCGGCGGCCGCCATCGCATCGAGATCATCGGTGTCCAGCGGACCGATCTCGCTGGCGCGGGTGAAGGCGCCATAGCTGCTGTGCCAGTCGCGCCTGCCGTGCGCGAGGCGGGCCGCCGCGAGCACGTCGGCGCGAGCGTCGAGTTTCAGTTCCATGTCGATCACGCCCAACGGTACTGCTCAGGCGAGTTCGAGGGACCTCTTCGCCAGCCCCATCCAGAAGCCGTCGATCACTTGTCTCGGCACTTGTTCGGCGTCCTGCGAGGCGCCGAGTGCAACGAACAACGGCGCGAAGTGCTCGATGGTCGGATGGGCGTAGGGCATGCCGGGCGCCTTGGCTCTGAAGTCGATCAGCGAGTCCAGATCGCCCGCGGCGAAGCGCTCCGCCGCCCACGCGTCGAACTCCCGCGACCAGCCCGGCGCGACGGCGTTCGGGGTCGGGTCGGTGAGGAACGGCAGGCCGTGCGTGGTGAACCCCGATCCGATGATCAGCACGTCCTCCTCGCGCAGCGGCCGCAGCCTCGCCCCGAGATCCAGTAGTCGCTCGGGGTCGAGCGTCGGCATCGACATCTGCAGCACCGGTATCGAGGCATCGGGGTACATCACGGTCAGTGGCACGTAGGCGCCGTGGTCGAGTCTGCGGTTTGGGTCGTGCGCGACGGTTTCGCCGTCGGGCATCAGCGCCTCCACCCGGGTGGCCAGATCGGGCGCGCCAGGGGCGTCGTACGTCACGTCGTAGTAGCGCTGCGGGAATCCCCAGAAGTCGTACGTCAGTGGGGTTTGCGTGCTCGTCGAGCCGATGGTCAGTGGCGCGGCCTCCCAGTGCGCCGATACCACCAGGATCGCCGCTGGCCACGGCAGCTCCGCCGACCAGCTGACCAACTCGGACACCCACCTCTCGTCGTCGACGAGCGGCGGTGCGCCGTGGGACAGAAAGAGCGCGGGGATCACTGATCTAGCTTCCCACCCCGGCAGCTAGGTTGTAGTCCATGAGTCAGACGGTGCGTGGTGTGATTTCTCGGTCCAAGAAGCAGCCTGTCGAGTTGGTCGACATCGTCATCCCGGACCCCGGTCCCGGTGAAGTGGTCGTGGACATCATCGCCTGCGGGGTGTGCCACACCGACCTGACCTACCGCGAAGGTGGCATCAACGACGAGTACCCGTTCCTGCTCGGTCACGAGGCCGCAGGCACCGTCGAGACCATCGGCGAGGGCGTCACCAACGTCGCCGTCGGCGACTTCGTCATCCTCAACTGGCGCGCGGTCTGCGGACGGTGCCGGGCCTGCAAACGCGGCCGCCCCTGGTACTGCTTCGACACCCACAACGCCACCCAGAAGATGACACTGACCGACGGCACAGAACTCACCCCCGCCCTCGGCATCGGCGCCTTCGCCGACAATACCCTGGTCCACGAAGGCCAGTGCACCAAGGTCGATCCCGAGGCTGACCCCGCCGTGGCGGGCCTGCTCGGGTGCGGGGTGATGGCAGGCATCGGCGCGGCCATCAACACCGGCAACGTGAGCCGCAACGACACCGTCGCCGTCATCGGGTGCGGTGGGGTTGGCGACGCCGCCATCGCCGGGGCCGCCCTGGTCGGCGCGAAGCAGATCATCGCCGTCGACATGGACAACCAGAAGCTCAACTGGGCGCGCGAGTTCGGGGCCACCCACACCATCAACGCAGCCGAATTCGACGTCGTCGAAACGATCCAGGATCTGACCGACGGCAACGGCGTCGACGTCGTCATCGACGCGGTCGGGCGCCCCGAAACCTGGAAGCAGGCGTTCTACGCCCGCGACCTGGCCGGCACCGTCGTCCTGGTCGGGGTCCCCACCCCTGACATGACGTTGGAGATGCCGCTGGTCGACTTCTTCTCCCGCGGCGGATCGTTGAAGTCCTCCTGGTACGGCGACTGCCTGCCCGAACGCGACTTCCCCACCCTGATCAGCCTCTACCGCCAGGGTCGCCTGCCACTGGAGAAGTTCGTCTCCGAACGCATCGGCCTCGATGGCATCGAAGACGCGTTCCACAAGATGCACGCCGGCGAGGTCCTGCGCTCGGTGGTGATCCTGTGAGTGCAGCCACCAACATCGCGCGGCTGGTCACCAGCGGCAAGTTCGAACTCGACGGCGGCAGCTGGGACGTCGACAACAACATCTGGATCGTCGGTGACGACACCGACGTCGTGGTGTTCGACGCCGCCCACACCGCCGGGCCCATCGTCGAGGCCGTCGCGGGCCGCAACGTGGTCGCCGTCGTCTGCACCCACGGCCACAACGACCACGTCACCGTCGCCCCCGAACTCGGCAAGACCCTCGACGCACCCGTGCTGCTGCACCCCGCCGACGACGTGTTGTGGCGAATGACCCACCCGGACGAGGACTTCCGCGGCGTCGACGACGGACTGGTCTTGCACGCCGGCGAGGTGGAACTGCGAGCGCTGCACACCCCTGGCCACTCGCCGGGCTCGGTGTGCTGGTACGCCCCGGACCTCGGCGCCGTGTTCAGCGGCGACACCCTGTTCAGCGGTGGACCTGGCGCGACGGGACGGTCCTACTCGGACTTCCCCACCATCCTGGAGTCCATTTCGGGGCGCCTCGGCACGCTGCCCGGCCCCACCGTCGTCTACACCGGTCATGGTGACACCACCACGATCGGCGACGAGATCGTCAACTATGACGAATGGGTCGCCAGGGGGCATTGAGCCCGCTAGAGCCCGTCGAGAACCCTCTTCTTCTCGGCCTCGTACTCTTCCTCGGTCAGCGCACCCGAATCGCGTAGCCGGGCAAGGGTATTGAGAGTCTGGACGCGAATGCCCTCATCGGATGGCGTGAACGTGGCAGCCGGTTGCGCGAACTGCGTCGGCACCACCGTGGGGGTCCAGGGCTGCGCCTGCATCGGTGGCGGGGTGAGGTCCCTCCGCCCGGTTCGGGATGCCCAGATCCGGACGATGATCAGATCGACGACGCCGAACCCGAAGATCGCCGCGAGGATCCACGGCAAGTGTCCGTAGCTGCTGCCGTGCCCGAACGCGAGCCTGGGGTTGAGATAGGCACTGACGGTGCCGTCGAGCGCGATGTCATAGGTGCCCGCGACCGGGAGGTGCAGGTACCCGATGCGGACCCGCGCATCGTTGTTCACCGTGGTGGTGCTGCCGTAGTCCTCGGTCAGCTGTGCGTCGACACCGCCGGGCCCCGTGATGCGGTACTTCAAGGGCGGCACGGGCAATCCGCTACCGCTGCCGCCGACGAGCACCGTGTGAAACGTCACCGTCACGTCGCCCGCCGGTAGCTGCAGACTGCTCGAGCCGGGGATCGGGACTTCGCCGTACGCGTCGTATTCGTCGAAGACGAAGGCGTTGAGGACCAAGGTGACCACGAAGCCGACCGCGGCGGCGACCATCGTCAACACGGCGACGAAGGTCAGGATCCGGGGCACTGTCCGGCTCTTCATGGACCGCAGTCTGTCACGTCGACGCGCTTGACGGGCTACCGTTTGCGGTATGCCCGAATCGAGTGTCGTGGTGCGACCAGAGCCCATGGACAGCGGCTCCTACACCGCCGCTTCGCGGCTGCAGGCAGCCGGATTGCGGCGGGCGATAACGCTTTTCGAAAAGGCCGCCGAGGTGGTTCCGCTGCCCCGGTCACCGCGGCCCGTCGTGATCGCGGACTACGGTGCGGCGACCGGGCACAACTCGCTTCTCCCCATCGCGGCGGCGATCGCCGCGTTGCGCAGGCGGACCCGGCCCGAGCACTCCGTGCTGGTGACGCATACCGACGTCCCCGAGAACGACTTCACCGAGCTCTTCCGCACCCTGAGCGATGACCCCGACACGTACCTCAAGAAGGACCACGCGTCGTTCGCGTCCGCGGTCGGTCGGTCCTACTACTCCCAGATCGTGCCGTCCAACAGCGTGAATCTGGCCTGGTCCGCTTGGTCGATCCAGTGGCTGTCGCGCACGCCGATGCCGATTCCCGATCACGTCCTGGTGGCCCACAGCCGAGACGAGGCGGTCCGCGCCGCGTATGCGAGGCGGGCCGCGCACGACTGGCACGAGTTCGTCGCGTTCCGCGGCCGCGAATTGAGCCCGGGCGGCCGGCTGGTGGTGATGACGTTGGGGATCGGCGAGGACGGCGACTTCGGCTACCGGCCCCTGCTGGACGCCATCTCCGAGACGCTGACCGACCTGGTGGCGCGGGAACTGCTGACCGAGGACGAGCTTCGGGAGATGACGATCCCGATCGTCGGACGCCGCGCCCGCGACTTCCTGTCCCCGTTCGCGCCGTCGGGCACCTTCGAGAAGCTGACCGTCGAACACCTCGAGGTGTTCGATGCCGAGGACCGGTTCTGGGCGCAGTACCGGATCGACAAGAAGGCCGAAGGACTCGGGGCCAGGTGGGCGGCCTTCCTGCGCACGACGGTGTTCCCGACCCTGGCCGCCACGCTGGCCGTCGACCGCCGTGCCGGGTTCCTCGACCAACTCTCCTCCGGTGTCGCAGACCGGCTGGCCGCCTCACCAGCCGAGGTGCGAATTCCTTTGGCGCAGATCGTCATCGAGAAGAAGCAGCGCGCGCACCACTGACGGTCAGCCCGCGACGCGCTCGCGGAACGTGTTGCGGTAGTGCTGCGGCGAGACGCCAGTCAATCTGCGGAACTGTTCGCGAAAGTTGGCTGCCGACGCGAAACCGACCTCCGTGCCGATGTGTTCGACCCCGTACCCCGAGGTCTCCAACAGCTGTTGGGCGTGGCGCACCCGAACTCCGGTCAGCCACTGCATCGGGGTCTGCCCTGTCTCGGTCTGAAAGCGACGGTTGAGCGTGCGGACACTCACCGCGGCACGGACGGCGATGTCGCCGAGTGTGATGTCGCGATGCGCTTCGCGCTCGATCCAGGCGAGGACGTCGTCGAGTTCGGTGCGCTCGGCGATCTGCTTGGTACCAGGGCGATTCCGCAGGATGAACTGCGACTGCCCACCGTTGCGGTGCAGGGGCGCCACCGCGAGCCGCGCGGCGTGCGCGGCCACGGCGGCACCGTGGTCACGGGCCACCACGTGCAGGCAGAGGTCCAGGCCAGCGGATGCGCCCGCCGACGTCAGCACGGCTGGGAAGGTGGTCCGGAACACCTCAGCGGCCGCCCAGTGAGTGGTGGCGCGCTTGCCGTCGAGGAGTCCGGTCGCGGCGAGCGTGAAGGCGCCCGAACAGATCGATGCGATCCTGGCACCCCTGTCGAACGCCTGGCGCAGCGCCGTGATCACCTCGGGCGGTGTCGGCACGGTGACGTCGTGGCGGCCCGGCACCACCGGTGTCAACGCCGTCGCCGCCAGGGTGGTCGACGACGGCGATCTGATCACCGCGGTCGAGGCACTGTTCGCCTACGAGCGCCGCGGCACGGTGTGGCGGCGATGACCGCGTGCGCGAGGAGCAAATGATGAAGGCGCTTGACGGCACCTGGGACGTCACCATCAAGACGCCGATCGGGTCGTTGGCCGTCGTGTACACGTTCGCCGAATCAGATGGCGTGCCAACCGGATCGGCCACGCTCAGCAAACCGGTGCGGCTGAACCTCGACTTCGACGTCGTCATCGAGGGAGATCGGTTGACGGGCCACTCCCGCGCTGGACCCCATTGCCACCGGGCTTCCAGCGGAGGACCATGAGACCCGACGGCGGCGCCGTCTTGACGCTGCCCCGTCCAGAGGAGACAGATTGTGTACGCACGTACGACCACTCTAGAGGCCACGCCCTCATCCATAGACGCAGGCATCGCCCACGTCCGCGACACCGTAATGCCGGAGCTCGAAGGCCTGGAGGGTTACGTCGGGTTGTCCCTGCTGGCCGACCGGACGTCCGGCCGCTGCATCATTACCACCGCGTGGGACTCAGAAGAGACGATGCGCAGCAGCGCAGAATCCGTGCAGGAAATCCGCCGCCGCGCCGCGGAGGTCTTCGGTGGCGGCAGCCCAACCGTCGACGAGTGGGAGATCGCGGTGCTGCATCGTGACCGCGAAACGGGTGAGGGAGCTGGTGTCCGGGTGACCTGGGCCCAAGTCGACCCCGACCAGATTGACTCGGGTATCGAGGTCTTCAAGGCGGCCCTGCCGGCGATGCAGGAACTCGAAGGGCACTGCAGCGCAAGCTTGTTGGTAGACAGGGCGTCGGGCCGCGGTGTGTCATCGGTAGCCTACGAGAGTAGGGACGTGATGGAGCGCAACCAAGCCGAGATGGACCGACTCAAGGCCTCGGTGTCCGACGAAGCAGCCGCCCAGATCCTCGAGGAGCACGACTTCGAATTGATGATCGCCCACCTGCGAGTCCCGGAGATGGCCTGAGTCAGGGTGCCATCTCGTAGGCGCCGTCGTAGGCCTTGACGCGCTCCCAGACACGGTCGAACCGCGCGGCGTCGGGAACCGGCTTGCGGATCACCCCCAACGCCCAGTCCTGCTGCGCCTGCGTCGACGTCGGCTTTCCTTGTAGCGCAACGGCATAGGTGTTGAAGTCGTTGATCTGAAAGGCGAAGATCTGATCGACGATGTCGTCGTCGAGACCGGTGAGGGCAGCCTGCTCGAGGATCAGCTGGCCGTACACGATCAACGAGAACAGGTGCCCGACGTTCAACAGGAAGTCAAGGTCCTTGGCCTGCTCGGCATCGGGTGCTGCCGTGACCAGCAGCTCCCTGAAGGCCGTCGCCTGCTCGTAGAACCGGGCGACGTTCGGGATCCTGGAGTGCTGCTCGTACACCGGCGTCCAGTCAGCGAACTGGATCGCGCCCGCGCCGCGGGTCGGTCCCTGATTCCAGAAGAAGGTGTCGTCACTCGCGTCGTTGCGAGTCGGAATCTCCTCGTAGTCCTTGGGATTGAGCATGTAGTTCGGCATGAACTTCAGCACCAGCCCGACGTTGACGTGCACCGTGCCCTCCAGGCGCGGCAGGCAGCCGATCAACTGGGCCACCTCGCGGAACATGGTGTTCTTCTCGTAGCCCTTGGCTGCCACTACGTCGTGCAGGGAGCGCATCACGGTCTCGCCCTCCATGGTGACCTTGGCCTTGGTCATCGGGTTGAACAGTAGGTAGCGCCGGTCCTCAAGGCTGGCACTGCGGAAGTAGTCGATCGATCGCCTGCTGAACGCCTTCATCGCGATCATGCGGGAGTATGCGTCGACGAAGTTGGCCCGCACGTGACTGAAGTCGGTGACCGGATTGCCGTAGAGGATGCGGTTCTGGGCATGGGTGATCGCCTCGTAGAAGGCGTGCTCGCACATCCCGATCGACGAGGAACACAGGTTGAACTTGCCGACGTTGACCGTATTCAGTGCTGCGGCAAAGGCTTCCACGCCGGTGTGCAGGATGTCCTCCGCCCGCACGGGGTAGTTCTCCAGCCGGAACGTGCTGACGTAGATCTGCATGTGGACCACGTTGTCGATCAGGTGGTAGTTCTCGTGGCTGCTGTCGGCGGCGAAGAAGACGTAGGCGTCCTGTCCCTCGACGTCCCCGCGGCGCCCGAACACCGACACCAGGCTCGCGACGTTGCCGTTGCCGATGTAGTACTTCTCCCCCGACGCCCGGTACAGGATCCCGTTGGCCTGGTCTTCCTCGTTGGCCGGCGTCAACACCATGTCGGTGCTGTAGACGTCGGCGCCGTGGTCGCGTTCGGACAGCCCGAACGCCATCACCTCGCCGGCCTCCAGGTCGTCGGCCGCCTTGAGCTTGGCATCCTTGTTCTCGCTCTGCCACACCGGCCCGAGGCCAAGGATGGTGACCTGCTCGGTGTACCAGTACGTCAGCCCGTAGAAGCCGAGGATCTCGGCCAGCGCGGCGTTCCGCGCGCCGTCCCACCGCTTGTCGGGATTGCCGTCGGCGAACTCCGACGGCGTCAGGAAGGTGGCGAACACCTTCTCCCGCTTGACGAATTCGACGAAGTCGGCAGGCCATTGCGCCTTCAGATCGTCGTCGAGGATGCGTTTCTTTCCTTGGCCTTCGAAGAAATCGATCGTGGCGCGCAGCAGCCTGCGGGTCTCGGTGTCGAACTCGTGCGGGTCATAGGTGTTTGGATCGAAGAGCAAACCGTCCCGGGATGAAGCTGTCATGCCACGAGCCTAGGGTGGCGGCGGTTGAATCGGTGCCGGAACGAACGGCAGACCGGGGATGGTCTGGTACGGCAGCGTCGGGATGACCGGCTGCTGCGTCGTCGGCGACGGTGGCGGCTCCGTGACCGTCACGGTCGGGGGTTCCGTCGTGGTCGGCGGTGGGGCCTCGGTCGACGGCGGCGGAGGGGCTTCCGTCGCCGGTGGCGGCTCCTCGGTCACCGTCACGGCAGGTGGCGGTGGCGCCTGCTCGAAGATGGTCTGATCCGGCGCCTGCGTGGCGGGCGGAGCTTCCGGCGAGGACTGGGGCGCCTCCGACGTCGCAGGCGGGGTCGTGCTGGTCGCGGGAGTGGTCGTCGATGGCGTCGGCGAATCGTCGTTGCGCAGCACGTAGAGCGCCGCCGCACCGATGACCAACAACACCGCGATCACGGCGATCGCGAGGATCCCGAGGGGGCGGCGGTACCACGGCACCGGCGCATCGGCCGCCTCGGCGGCGGTGTCTTGGTCGGCGAATGCGATCTGCGGCCGGGGGTCGTATGGCTCGTCGTAGCTCGGATCCGGGTCGGCGGGGGCAGGCTCGGGTAGGTCGTCGGCATCGGACCATGCCAGGGCGCGAAACGTCGACGACGCGGGCGCGCCCTCATCGACGGGAGGCAGCGGCGCGACGGGGACGACGGCCGCGGGCGCCATCGAGGTCGCGCCGTCGGGTACCAGGCCGCGAACCGCCTTCAGCCCGGCACCTATCGCGGCGGCCAACTCCGGCTGCCCGGACGTGATGACCGGCACCCGCAGGTGTTCCGACAGCGACGTGATGAGGATCGGGAGACGCGCACCACCACCGACGGCAGCCACGGCGACCAGATCAGTCGGCCGAATACCACTGCGCTGCAACGTGTCCTGAAATACGTCGAGGAATCCGTCGAGTGGCTTCCGGATCGCCTCGTCGAGTTCGGTGCGCGTGACCCGCACGTCGGTGCGGTGCCCCGGTAGTTCGACGGCCAGCGACGTGACGGCCGACGTCGACAATCGCTCCTTGGCTGCCCGGCACTGGCCGCGCAGTCGGCCGAGGTTTCCGATCGCCGCCGTGGAAGACAGATCCACCGAACCCGAGCCAGCCAGATCGCCCACCACGCGGGTCAGCAATGCCTGATCGATCAGGTCGCCCGAGAAGTCGGAATGTCGAACCGTCGGACCGATCGGCTGGAACCCGTTGGCGGCATCAGCCAGGGTGATGCTGGCGCCGGATCCGCCAACGTCACAGAGCGCGATGACGCCGCGGGCCGGTACGCCGGGGTCGTCCTGCAGCGCGGTGAGCGCCGCAACTGCGTCAGAGGTCAGCTGCTGCCCGTCCAGTGCGCCGCGCAGTGCCTCGACGGCGGCCGGACGCCAGTGCGCCGGATGCGTGATCCCGACCGGCTCGGAGGGGGGCCGACCGCCCGTCAGTGCGGACAGCAGTGAGCTCAACGCGTCGGCGAGGAGGGCTTCCGCGCGGTGTGACGAGCCGTCCCCGGCGACGATGGGCACTGGATCGCCCACGCGGTCCACGAAGTCGGTGATGATCAGACCGCGCTCGGCGAGGTTCGGGTTTTCGCTGGGTACACCGACCTCGGCGGCCCGGTGCGGGTAGAGCGTCAACACCGGCGATCGGGTCACCGCCGACCGGCCAACCGCCACCGCCCGCAAAGCGGTAGCGCCGACCGAGAGTCCTATTCCGTCTGCCACGTCATCGAATTGTGCCCTGCCCAGCAATCAGCGGCAGATCCAGAGGGGTCACCCAGCCCGGCGGGAGGTCGTTGACCGCGGGGACGGCATTGAGTGCGCGCAGTCCGGTGGCGAGGCAGCCCGCCGCCGCGGGGTCGCGCCCGGAACCGTCGGTGAAGCGAAACCCGGTCTCCTGGAAGATGCTCGGGGTGCCCTCGATGTCGACCCGGTAGACGTCGTTGTCGTGGCCCGACGGCCAGTCCGGCGCGGCGTCGAGCCCGATCCTGTTGACGTGCTCCAGTTGGATGCGGGTCTCGCCATTGAAGACACCGTTGATGGTGAATCGGACGGCAGCGACGTTGCCGGGTGCGATGATGCCCTTGACCGTCTTGCGCTCGTCGGGCGTGACCCACTTGTCCCACGTCGTGGTGATCCGGTCGAGCTCGATGCCCGCGGCGTGCGCGATCATCGGCACCGTTGCGCCCCAAGCGAATATCAGGATCTCCGGCGTCTCGAGAAGCGGCCGGTGCTCGGGTGGCATGCCGATGCCCATCTCGTACTCGTAGTCACCCTCGTAGTTGGTGTAGTCGAGCAGTTCGGACGCCCGGACCGTGCGGATCTCCGAACAGAGGCCCATCAGCGTCATCGGGAACAGGTCGTTGGCGAAGCCGGGATCGATGCCCGTGGTGAAGCACGACGACTGGCCCGCTTCGCAGGCGTCGGTGATCGGCTGGATCCAGTTCGGCGGGTTGAGGTGCATCGCAGGCCACACCCACGGCGTCATGGACGTCGAACACACGTCGATGCCCGCCCGCAGAAAGCGCGTGATGAGCGCGATGTTGGCGTCGGCGTGCGCGGCCGTCGGCCCGTAGTGGACCACGGCGTCCGGCTTGAGTGCGATTAGCGCGTCCACGTCGTCGGTTGCGGTAAGCCCGAGCGGAGCACCGAGCCCACAGATCTCGCCGACGTCGCGGCCCGCCTTCTCGGGGTTGCTCACACCGACGCCGACGAGGTCGAACGCCGGATGCTTGACGATCTCGGCGATCACCATCCTGCCGACGAAGCCAGTGCCCCAGACCACGACTCGCTTGTTCATCTGCCGCCCTTCAGTGTCGTCGGTACCTGGACGCTCAGAAGCACCTCTTGAGACCACCGGGCTCGCAATAGAGCGGGTACTGCTCGACCGGGATGGGCAGCGGCTTGTCGAATGCGAGGGTGAACGGGATCTTTACGATCTTCGCGCCGACCTGGCCGTTGCACACGGTGTTGTTGATCACCGAACGCGTTCCGGTCATGGTGACGTCGTCGAACTCGTACGTTTCACGAGTCGGCGCCTTGCTCCCGTCGGGGCACGTCATGCCGTCCTTGATGTCGGTGCTGAACTCCCAGAGCCCACCGGTGAGGCGAGCGTCGCCACCGCTGACCAAGGTGGTGGGTGTCGGAGCGACGTGCAATCGGCACGCCACCGGAAGTTCGAGGTTGTCGCGCAGGTCGCCGACGGTGGGAACGCAGCTGGGGTAGATGGTCCACTGGGCGTGCACGTCGCCCTGGTCGTATTTGTAGATGCCCTGCATCACCTGGTCGGCGTGGGCCGGACCTGCGAATCCGAGTACTGAACTCGTCAACACTGCGGCGACGGCGAGCACCCGGGCGAT
>JAOPWT010000360.1 GCA_025965555.1 Mycobacterium sp. | reverse complement strand
TTCGACGGCCGTCACGGCCAGTTCCGTGGCGATCGGCTTCTCCCCCTCGGCGAGGATGTCCCCGAGCGTCTTGCCCTCGATCAGCCGCATGTCCAGATAGAGCCGGCCGTCGATCTCGCCGTAACCGTGGATCGGCACCACGTGCGGGTCGCTCAAACTGGCCGCGGCCTGCGATTCCCGACGAAACCGCTGCTGGAAGACGGCGTCCTGGGCAAGGTGATGCGGCAGTACCTTCAGCGCGACGACGCGGTCGGTTCTTGTGTCATAGGCGCGATACACCTCGCCCATTCCGCCCCGGCCCAGCAGCTCCTGCAGCTGATAGTGCCCAAATGGCGTCGCATCCACCGTTAACTCCTCAGCGCCAGCCACCCCTCGTCGCTGTGTCGCTTGAAGTTACATCACCTTTGGTGGGGACGTAGAGGGTTGGTCAGCGCACCCGCTGGGCGGGAATCGATGCCAGCGCGCGAAGGACCTCCACGGCGAGATCGCCTGCCACGTCGTCGTCGAGCTTGGAATGAGCCGTGATCGTCGTCTTGACGAGCTCCAGGCGGTTCTCGTAGGGGGAGCGAATCTTCGTGGGCGAAGCCATCGTGGTGTCCTTTTCAGTCGAGCATGTTCGCTCGGAACCGAGCTGCTCGATGCCGATGACACTACGCCCCTGGCGATCACTCGGGCTTCGTACGGACATGTGGGTATTCCGGCGCCCTGCCCTGGAACGCGAGGATGTCGGCGTTCTCGATTTTCCCGTCGCGGATTTCGATCGCCCGGCGCACCGTCTCGTCGTCGTCCCACTCCGCTGGACCGCCGAGAATCGTTGGAAGATAGGGAATCAACGCCTCGCTGATCTCCCACGTCGCGGCGTTCCACAAATACGACGGGCTGTGGTCGACCGCGTAGTAGATCATGTTGTTGCCGACGACGAACGTCGGCTTCTCGAACGACGTCGGCAGTGCCCAGCTGAAACCCATTCCCGCATCGCAGGATACGTCGATGAAGAGGCTCCCCGACCGGAAGGATTCTAGATCACCCTCGTCCAGGAAGATCAGCGGCGCATTGGGATCCTGCAGCACGCAGTTGACGATGACGTCGTGCTCGGCCAAATAGCCGGCCAGCGGCACTCTGCCGTCGTCGGTGAGCGCGAAACTCGCCCCGTCCACGTCGGATTCGAACTGCACGATGTCCGCGGAGTGAATCGGCGACGCCACCTCGGCGACGTTGCGATTGGTGAGGATGTCGATGTCATGCACCCCGATGGCGTTCAGCGCCGTCACCGCACCGCGCGCAGTGGCGCCGAAGCCGATCACCGCGGCGCGCAGGCGTCGCCCGTAGGTACCGGTGGAGCCGATGAGCTCCAGCGCGTGCAGGACCGAGCAATAGCCGGCCATCTCGTTGTTCTTGTGGAACACATGCAGTTTGAAGGAGCCGTCCTTGCGCCAGAGGTTCATCGCCTCGAACGCGATCAACGTCAGGCGGCGGTCGATCGCCTGCTGCGTCAACGCCGCGTCCTGCACGCAGTGCGGCCAGCCCCACAACACCTGACCGTCGCGCAGTTCGGCAAGGTCGTCGGCATTGGGCTTGGCGAGCAGGATGACGTCGCACTCGGCGATGAGCTCGGCACGCGACCGCATTCCCGCCACCGACCGCGACAGCTTCTTGTCGGAGATCCCGAAGTGCTCGCCGTAGCCGCGCTCGAGGTAGACGTTGCCGACGACGTTCTTGTCGATGCGGTCCAGGTGTTCCGGATGGATCGGCAGGCGGTGCTCGTTCTCCTTGTGCGTCACGGCGATGACGCCGAGGCTGAGCTGACCGGAGGCCGTCACCGGATCGACACCAGCCGGTCGATCGAGTCGAAAGGCAGGTCGCCGTCGACGATGGCCATCACGTTCATCGAGTTGAGGACGATCGCGCCCTTGTGGTTCGCGAGGAACGCGGTGTCGGAGGCATCCCGCCCCGTGGCGATGCGCACCAGGCTCTGCCGCGGCGCCAGCAGCGTCGCGTCGACGACCCGCCACTGACCGTCGACGAAGGCCTCCGCGACCGCGTGGAAGTCCATCGGGTACAGCCCGGGGGCGTACACGGCCACCAGACGGGCCGGGACGTTGACGGCGCGCAGCATGGCCACCACCAGGTGCGCGAAGTCGCGGCACACACCCGCCCCGGCGAGCAGTGTGTCCACGGCCCCGTCGATCGGATCGCTGGAGCCGGGCACGTAATTCAGCCGCCCGCCCACCCAGGCCGCCACGTGCTCCAACAGCGTGCTCGAGTCGGCGTACTGGCCGAATTCGGTTGCGGCGAAGCCGTAGAACTTGTCGGCTTCCGCGTAGCGGCTGGGCCGCAGGTACATCGACAGGTCGTAGTCGGTGACCGGCGCGGGATCGGTGTGCCCGATGACGGTCGCCGAGTAGACGACTTTCAGGTTGCCGACCGAAGTCCACATCTTGTGGATCCGGTTGCCGTGCGCGCCGCTGATCTCCACGGGGTGAACGGGTTTGCCGTCGAGCGTGAAACTCAGGTACTCGGAAACCTGGGTGTTCGGATGCGGCGCGACGGTGATCTGAAACTCGAGAGTCGTCGGCGCGGTGATGTCGACGTCGAGCTCGCACCCGACGGCTCGATTGAACTCCAGTGTCATTCGGGCACGGTCGAGAAGCGTTGCGCGTTCTGCAACGTCGACAGCACCGCCAGCGTGGACGCGGCGCCCTGGTTCGGGCTGACGCCGTCGGCCTGCAATCCGTCGAAACCACCACCGGTCACCGGGTCCCACATGGGCTTGCCTGCGTCGTTGGCGCCCTCGAACCACGACACCGCGGTGCGCACGCCGTCGGGCCACTTCGGGCTGGCGTCGACCCCCGCTGCACGGGCGCAGGCATCGGCCAGCGCGGCCACTTCGGCGGGCTGACGCTCGAATGCCTCGTCGTCGAGCAACCGGCTCAACAGGTCGAGACCCTGCCTGCACAGCTCGGGACGCTCCAGCGTGGTACCCGCCGCGATCATCGCCTCGGCCATCACGGCGGCACCGGGTCCCGCCTCGGGCACAGGCGATTCCGCGTTGGCATAGGCCTTCAGAAGCGCGCGTGCGATGGCGTGGTCGGGTTCGACCGAGAGGATCTCGGCGGCACCCAGCGCCGCGTACGCCATCGCCAAATGAGATGGCGACCGCACCTTGGCGGCGCGCTCGAACTGGATGACGGCGACCCGGCGGACCAGACCCACGCTGCTGTGCGCGGCCGCGGTGCCGAGCGCCCACAGGCAGCGGCCCCACCAGTCTTCCAGGGTCGGCTGATCCAGCCAGTTGCCCTTGCCGTCCATCCGGTTGCGGCACGTGCCCGCGTAGGACTGGGCATCATTGAGGAACCGGACGGCAAGGCCCGCAAGACCATTCACCGCGCCAACGGGGTCTGGTTGGCGGGTGGCCACGACCAGGAGCCGGGCCATGTCGTCGGTGCAGTAGCCGCCGCTGCGCTCGGGCTCGGCGAGCAGGGCGTGCTCGAAGGTGCCTCGCCTGTCGGAGATGTGCAGCAGGTGATCGAAGACCGGTAGCGGCATCGAGACTGGCACGGTCACACCAGTGCCGCACGCTCGGCGAGGACCCGACGCACGAGCGTCAGGTACGCGGCGGCCGCTACGGGCCAGCCCAGCGACGGCGCCAAACGCCGTGCCTCCGCAGCCATGTCACCGGTCATCCGCGGGTCGGTCAGCATGCGGCGCAGGGCGAAGGCCAACGCATCCGGATCGTCGTGATTGACGACGACCCCTGCCCCGCTGCCGAGGAGTTCGACGGCGTGCGGGAAGGCGGTCGCGACGACGGGCCTGCCTGCGGCCAACGCGTCGACCAGCACTCCGGAGTTGGCCTGATCGGTGGAGTCATACGGCAGCACCACGGCCGCCGACGTCTGAATCAGCGCCGACAGGGACGCCGTGCTGCGGTAGATCGAGTCGAAGCCGACCGCGCTCGCGACACCGGTGCTTCTGGCGCGTTCGATGCAGGCTTCGCGGTAGGCCTCACCCTCGGCGGCGAGCACCTTCGGGTGCGTCGCACCCGCGACCAGATAGCGCGGCTGGCCACGCAACTCCTTGAGCGAACTCATCGCGTCGATGACCCGCTCGACACCCTTGCCAGGCCCCATCAGGCCCCACGTCAGAAGTGTCGGCCTGCCCGCGCGCTTCAGCGGCGCGACGGTCGGCAGCGTCGCGCCGCGGCCGATCGTGGTGACCTTCCTGCGGTCGACGGCGTACTCGGCACACAGCCGGTCATTGGCGGCCTCGGACATGACGACGACCCGGTCCACCTTGGCGACCATGGCCTCCATCATCGAACGCTGTTGCGTCGTGGGGTCTTTCAGGACTTTGTGGGCGACGACGATGGTCGGGATCCGCAGGTCGTCGATGACGTCGAGCAGCTCGGCGCCGAAGATTTCGTAGTCGTGCTGGATGATGGCGACGTCACGCTGATTCAACAGTTGCACGCACGCCGTGACCGATGCCGACGAACCGTTGTCGAACTCCCCGATGACCGCCGTGCTCGACGACTCCTCGCCATCAGCAACCCGAACCACGCCGACGTCGGAACCCCTGGCGGACAGACCGTCGGCCAGCCCCGCGCTGAACGTGGCGAGCCCACACGGCGTCGGCGGAAAGCTCGTCAGGATGCCGATGGTCGGGTTCGAGCGACGTTCCGGCACCACATGGCCCATGAACGACGGAAAACGGGATGGAGCGTTCAAGGTGTTCCCGACTGGCGGATGTCACCGAAGTGCCCGGCGTGAGCGGTTGCTCGGAGAGAGCAGCGGCGGACAGCTGCCTCGATCCCGGACTGGTTGGGTTTCCAACGGCCCTGACTTTACCACCCCGGGCGGCCCCAGGACCTGCCGACGCAGGGCATTCGCACTGCTAGACGGGCTGAAACGTGCTCTCAGGGCGTCTTCCTGCCGTTGGCGCGACGCACTGCCTCGTCGACCACGATCGCGGCGACCTCGGCCAGCTTGCGGTGTTCGGACTGGCTCATCGACTGCAGTTGTCCGAAGGCTTCCTCGGCGGTGCGCCCGGTGCGGCCGCGGATGATTCCGATGGCCTGGTCGATCACCGGGCGCGACGACAGCGCCCTGCGCAGTTGCACGTTCAAGGCCAGCGCCTCGGCGAGGACCTGGGCGTTGTGCACGGAGGCGGCCGCTGGTTTCGCGAACAGCTCCCCGAACTCCTCGGCATGCTCATCGAAGACGTCCTTGCCGTAGGCGTACACGCTGATCGCACCGACGACCCGATCGGGCAGCAGCAGCGGCAACGCGAGCGCGCTGTGCACACCCATCCTGCCCACGCGGGGCCCGAATCTCGGCCACATCTTCTCCCCGCCCAACGAGCCGGATCGCACCGCGCGGCGATCCCGCACGGCGGTGATGCCCGGCCCCTCGTGGAGGGTCACGTACTGGACTTCGTCGATTGCTTCGACGAACGATGCGCTCGCCGCCAGCGCCGCCACCGCGGTGTCCGTCGTGTCGACCCGCAACAACGTCACCGCGGCACCGTCGGCACCGGGTATGGCGCGGCACGTGAACGCCGCGACCTGCGCCAGCAGCTCGGGTAGGCCAAGGCTGCCCGCCAACAGACCCGCCAGGTCGTCGATCCCCGCGCGCAGATCGGCGGCATCGGCACTGAACTGGGCGGATTCCGCCGCGTCCTGCCGATCTGCGGTGAACTCCGACATCTCTGTGAGCCTATGCCTGCGGGTGCGCGCGCGGGGGTCCAGGCGTGGGCGCAAGCGCTAGCGGCTCGAATCGCTTGGCCCAGAACGATTTCCATGCACGTGGGCGTTGGCACCCCTGAGACGGGCGTATTGTCTGGGGATCGGGACCGTACAGGCCCCCAATCAAAGGGCTGGCGATGTCTGACAAGTCCCCCAGATCGAACATGTCCAAGAAGGCCGGCAAGTCGCTCAAGGAAAAGCGCGCCGACAAGCGCACCAAGGCTGACACCACGTCGGCCACCGAGGACGCGATCCGCAAGAAGCGCTGATTCGCCCCGCGCTGTTTGGGCGCCGTTCGACTCTCCCGATATCCCGTGGTGACGGCGGCTCGGCGCCATACCTCGAGCAGGGCTCGCTGATTTGCGAGCCAGGTCGATTGCCATTGACGGACTTGTTGCTGGCAGCTACCGTTGCCCCAAAATTGGGACAGTCTGTCATCGGGGAGTGGGACACAATGGGGCGCTGGATCAACGGCTTGGCAGGACACGGGACCACCGGCAGGTCTGCGCGAGCAAACGCCGACGACGGCTGCTCGGTGTGCGATCACCCGTTCGGACATCTGACGCATGCCTGCATCAGCTCGATCGGGGCGACTGTCCCCCAGCCCATCCGGTTGCCCGAGCCCATCGTCGCCTGACGGCGATCGGGTTCAGCGGGAGTAGATCTCGCCGCCGGTGGGATATCCCCCGCCGTACGTCGTGAGGTGGACGTGATCGAAGTGGTCCGCCCCGCTGTGCTGCGGTCCGCTCGGCGTGTAGTAGACCCCACGCCAGATCGCGTCCTGCAGACTGAATCGGGCGGCGTTCTCCAACGCGTACGCGACGATGCGGTTACCGAGCGCGATACCCTCGGGCGAGCTCGGGTTGGGGATCATCACGTCGAGTGCCAAACCGTCCGGATGCCATCTCAGCGCATCGGGACGGACTCCGCCGATGCTGTGGATCTCGGGAAAGAGCACGCTGATGCTGCGGGCGAGGAAGATCGTGTCCACCTGCAGCCCCCGCTCGGGGGCGACTCCCATCGGCAGCGTGCGGTCGATGACCCGCCAGCGCGATGCCGCCGACGACGATGCCGCTGCCAACTGCGCTGGCGCGGCAGAAGCGAAGAGTGCCCTACCGGCCGGGGCCGACGACGTGTAGCCAGCATCCGATGCCGTGACGACCTCCAGGCAGCACGGCGAAACGGTCTCGACGACCGGCTTGACTTCGTCCTTGACCGCGAGCGGTTGGGCGCTGCCGCCGGCCGCCGCGAGCACGGCGAACGAGGCGATGACCCCAGCCAAGAGGAACGGCGGTTTCCGCCGGTTCCTGGCCAATTGATGCCTGCCCACGAGAGCACTTTACGAGTACACAGCACACAAACAGCAACCCTTCCGATATCCAATCGTGATCTGCGAGGGAATTCTTAGAGACGAAAAGCGGCGAAATGCGGCACCGAAAGAGCACTGAACTGCGTAAATGCGCCATTCAACACGACACAGCCAAGGTCGAGCTTCTTAGAAGCCAGATAGGGACACTCGGAAGAATGCACGATGACTACGGCGAAGAACCGTCCTGGCCCGTCGCCGTCGTCGTCCGGGTGCGCACCTGCGTCGGGCGGCTGTTCGGCCGCGGCAGGCCTCGGGGGCCAGCGGTTGACGACGCGCCCGACGAGGAGCCGACGAGCTAGTTCTCGGGCATCGGCACCCGGCGCGCTTCGGCGATTCTCGCCCGACGGCCGGGTCATGCGTCCACTATCGAAGTCGCCGCGAGGAGACATTCAGTGACCAAGTACGTTTTCGACTTCACCGAGGGTGACAAGAGCAAGAAGGACCTGCTGGGTGGCAAGGGGGCGAACCTCGCCGAGATGACCAACCTCGGCCTGCCGGTGCCGCCCGGATTCACCATCACCACCGAGGCGTGCCGGGAGTTCCTCTCGCACGGCAGCGCGCCAGGTGAGTTACGGGTGCAGGTCACGATGGCACTGCGGGGACTGGAGGACGGCGTCGGACGCCGACTCGGCGATCGCCACGATCCGCTGCTGGTGAGTGTCCGCTCCGGCGCAGCCTTTTCGATGCCAGGGATGATGGAGACCGTCCTCAACATCGGGCTCAACGACGCCAGCGTGAAGGGACTGGCCGAGGAGTCGGGGGACGAACGCTTCGCCTGGGATTCCTATCGCCGGCTGCTGCAGATGTTCGGCAAGACGGTTCTGGAGATGCCCGGCGAGGTCTTCTCCGACGCGCTGGACAAGGCGAAGTCGACCAAGGGCGTTTCCAGCGACGTCGAGCTCGACGTCGACGATCTCAAGAAACTGGTCGCCGTCTTCAAGGACGCCGTACACGAGCATTCCGGCCAAGAGTTCCCCCAGCACCCCCGTGAGCAGCTGGACATGGCGATCGACGCCGTCTTCAACTCCTGGAACACCGACCGCGCCCGGCTGTACCGGCGCCGGGAACGGATCCCGCAGAACCTGGGCACCGCGGTCAACGTCTGCACGATGGTGTTCGGCAACCTCGGCGAGACCAGCGGCACCGGCGTCGCGTTCACCCGCGATCCGGCCTCGGGCCGGTCCGGCGTGTACGGCGACTACCTGCCCAATGCGCAGGGCGAGGACGTCGTCGCCGGGATTCGCAACACCCTGTCGTTGGACGATCTGAAGAGCCTGGACCCCGCCTCGCACAAGCAGCTGATCAAGGTGATGCGCCGGCTGGAGACGCACTATCGCGATCTCTGCGACATCGAGTTCACCATCGAGCGCGGCAAGCTGTGGATGCTGCAGACCCGCGTCGGAAAGCGCACCGCCGCAGCGGCATTCCGCATTGCGGGACAGCTGGTCGACGAGAACCTCATCACGATGAACGAGGCACTGTCCCGCGTCTCGGGCTCACAACTGGCGCTGCTGATGTTCCCGCAGTTCGACCGGTCGGCCCAACGTGAACTGCTGACCAGGGGAATGGCCGCGTCACCCGGAGCGGCCGTGGGACGCGCGGTGTTCGACTCGCCCACGGCCAAGGCGTGGGCCGATCGCGGCGAGCAGGTCGTGTTGGTGCGCAAGGAGACCAACCCCGACGACCTCGAGGGCATGATCGCGGCGGACGGCATTCTGACCGCCCGCGGCGGGAAGACCTCGCATGCGGCCGTAGTCGCCCGCGGCATGGGCAAGACCTGTGTATGCGGTGCGGAGGCACTCGACGTCGACGGCACCTCGCGGACCGCGCGCGTCGGCACGGTGCTGATCCACGAGGGCGATGCGATCAGCATCGACGGGTCGACCGGCGAGATCTTCCTCGGAGCGATGCCCGTGGTCCCCTCCCCGGTGGAGACCTACATCGAGTCCGGACTGGCGGCGGCCCTCGAAGGCGCCGACAACGAGACCACCGCCCTGGTGACGGCGGTGGACCGACTGCTGACTCATGCCGACGACTCCCGACGGCTCGCCATCCGCGCGAACGCCGACACCGTCGAGGATGCCGTCCGCGCGAGATCCCTTGGCGCCCAGGGCATCGGACTGTGTCGCACGGAGCACATGTTCCTCGGCGACCGTCGCACGCTGATCGAGCGGGTCATCCTGGCGGGCACGCCGGAGGAACGCGACGACGCCCTGGCGGCCTTATTGCCGTTGCAGCGCAAGGACTTTGCGGGCTTGCTCGACGCCATGGACGGCCTCCCGGT
Source organism: Mycobacterium sp. (assembly GCA_025965555.1). Taxonomy (GTDB): domain Bacteria; phylum Actinomycetota; class Actinomycetes; order Mycobacteriales; family Mycobacteriaceae; genus Mycobacterium. The sequence goes on along the minus strand of JAOPWT010000360.1, from coordinate 3,165 downwards.
GAACATCCGGCTGCTGGACCCGCCGCTGCACGAGTTCCTGCCCGATCGCACCGAACTCGCAGTGAAGGTCGCCCTCGCCAAGGCTGCGGGTGAGACCGGTGAACAGGTGGCTAAGGACCGCAAGCTGCTGGCCGCGGTCGAGGCGATGCACGAGTCGAACCCCATGCTGGGATTGCGTGGCGTGCGTCTGGGGTTGGTGACTCCCGGTCTGTTCGCGTTGCAGGTGCGGGCCGTCGGCGAGGCCGCCTGCGACCAGATCGCCGCGGGCAAGGACCCGCGGGTCGAGATCATGGTCCCGCTGGTGGGTTCGGTGATGGAGTTGCATCTGGTCCGCGATGAAGCCGAGAAGATCCTCGCCGAGGTCGGCGCCCAGCGTGGGGTGAAGTTGAAGAAGAAGATCCCGATCGGCACCATGATCGAGCTGCCGAGAGCCGCGCTGACGGCGCACCGGATCGCCGACGCCGCGGACTTCTTCTCCTTCGGTACCAACGACCTCACCCAGACGACGTGGGGGTTCTCCCGCGACGACGTCGAATCCTCGCTATTCGCCGCCTATGTCGACAAGGGTGTGTTCACCATCTCCCCGTTCGAGACCATCGACGCCGACGGTGTCGGCCGGCTGGTGCAGATCGCCGCCGAGGAGGGCCGGAGGACCAAACCGGGTCTAAAACTCGGGGTCTGCGGCGAGCACGGCGGCGACCCCGAGTCCATCCACTTCTTCCACCAGACCGGACTGGACTACGTGTCCTGCTCGCCGTTCCGGCTGCCGGTGGCACGGCTGGAAGCCGGCCGCGCGGCGATCAGCTGACGGTCCCACGCGTCGGAGTCACCTGATTCGCGATAGCGGTCCAAGGCGTACTGGCGCATGGTCTCCGAGAAGCGGTACCGCGTTCGGCCGCATCGATTCTCAGCCGTCAGCAGGGAGCGGTCGACAAGCGAGGCGAGCAGCTCGACCACTTGGAGACCGTGGACGTGACCGCCACCGGCCACCGCTTGGGCAGCTTCGACGTCGAAGGCGCCAGGGAACACCGAGAACTTCCCAAGCGCCGCCCTCTCGGGTTCGTCGAGGAGTTCATAGGACCAGTCGACGCACGCCTTGAGCGTCTGCTGGCGGTGCGCCGTCGTGCGGGAACCACCGACCAGGAGGCGGAACCGGTCGTGCAGACTTTCGACGATCTCGTCGAGCGACAACGCGCGTACCCGCGAAGCAGCGAGCTCGATCGCCAGGGGCACACCGTCGAGGCGCCGGCAGATCTCCCTCACCACGCCGGTGTCTCGAGCGCTGAGGCTGAATTCCGAGCAGGCTCGACGGGCGCGCTCGGCGAACAACGCGATCGCATCGTGGTGCAGTGACAACGGAGGAACCCGCCATACCTGCTCGCCGGCCACCGCGACGGGCTCGCGGCTGGTCGCCAACACGGTGACGTTCGGGCAGGAACGCAAGACGGCGTCGATCAGAGCGGCACTCGCATCGAGAAGGTGCTCGCAATTGTCCACGACGAGAAGCAGATTGCGTTCGCCGATGTGTCGGATCAGGGTGTCGCAGTTGCAGCCGCGGCCCGGTAGCTCGCGTAGCGCCAAAGCGCGCGCCGCGGCAACCGGGACCAGTTCCGGGTCATCGATCGGTGCCAGATCCACGAAGCAGATGCCATCTTCGTATCGCCGGCCGAGGCGACCGGCGGCTTCCACGGCCAGGCGGGTCTTGCCGACGCCGCCGACGCCGGTCAGGGTGAGCAGACGCCCGACCTCGAGGAGTCGCGCAACCTCGGCAAGCTCCCGTACGCGGCCGACGAACGTCGTCAGCTGTACGGGCTGCCAGTGGCAGCCGCTGGTGCGGCAGGCGCGCAGCGGCGGGAAGGCGTTGCGCAGTCCGGGGTGGCAGAGCTGACTGACCCGCTCTGGCCGGCCCACGTCGCGCAGTGTCTGACGACCGAAGTCGATCAACCAGGCGTGTTCCGGAAGCAGATCACACACCAGATCGGTTGTTGTTCCGGACAGTAGGGTCTGCCCGCCGTGCGCGAGATCGCGCAGCCGAGCGGCGCGGTTGATCGTCGGCCCCATGTAGTTGCCTTCGTCGCGCAACTGTATTTCGCCGGTGTGCAAGCCAATTCGCAGCCGGATGGGTGCCGGGACAACCAGTTGGATGGCGGCCGCACAGGCCACCGCATCGCTGGGACGGATGAACGCCACCACGAAGCTGTCCCCTTCGCCCTGCTCGACTGGGCGCACGCCGTGATGGGCGTGGACGAGTTCGGCGAGCAGGCGATGCACGGTGGCCAGTGCAGCGGCCATCTGGTGGGGCTGCGATTCCCAGAGCCGAGTGGAACCTTCGATGTCGGCCATCAGCAGGGTCACCGTGCCGGTGGGCAAGGACTGGCTCGCGGTTTGGCCACCGAAGTCCGTGCACACCATGCTGACACGCGGTGTGAAGTCCAGCCACTTGAGTTCCTTCGCGGCCTGTTCCGCTTGCTCGGCAGATCCGAAGGTTGACATGTGAGCCCCCGCAGGTTCATGAAACGTGCTGTGCCATACATTTTCGATGTCGAGATCCATCGTGCTGTAACGAGATCTGCGCGACCACCGTGTGCGCAACAGAGTTGGCGGTGGTGTCTACACCACTGGGCCGAGAACAGGTTCTCGGGCGTCGACGATGGCGGTCACGCGGGTGCCACATCCCGGCGCCGTGTCGATCACGACCTCGCCGCCGATGGCGGCAAGACGATCGGCCATGTTCGTCAGCCCGATCCCGATGGTCGCCGGGTCGAATCCGTGACCGGTGTCGCTGATGGTGAGGTTGAGCGTCTGCCCGGCGGTCCGTGCCGTGACGACGACCGTGGTGGCCGGCCCGCCATGTTTCGCGGCATTCTGCAGGGCTTCGCTGCAGCAGTAGTACAGCGCCGCCTCGGTCGACGGTGGGTAGCGACCGAGGCCCTGAAGGTCGAGGCGCACCGGGACCGATGCGCGTGTGGCCAGCGTCGGCAAGGCTTCGGCCAGACCACCACTCACCAGCAGCGGTGGATAGATTCCGTGGGCCAGCCTGCGAATCTCCGTGATCGCCGTTTGCACCAGGTCGGACGCTTCGGTGAGCAACGGCTGGTGGCGGTCGCCTTCAGCGTTGCGGGCCAGTTGAATCACCACCGACAGCGCGACGAGGTGCTGCTGGGC
>JAOPWT010000613.1 GCA_025965555.1 Mycobacterium sp. | reverse complement strand
GGCTGGCTGGCCGCAAAGTCGGCGCTGACCACCAACGGGCGCCGACGAAAAAGCAATTGGCCGCTGTGATGGATCGCTTTCACGAAGCGGCCGCGGACAATGTCGGGCTCGCGCAGGCAGCGTTGCGCAGCTTCATTGCCCGGTGGCCGCACGCCGACGTGCTTCCCATGCCCACGCTTCGTCAGCAGCTGGCCGTGTTCACACGTGAGGAGCCGCAAGGCCTCGAGCGGATGACCCGGGCGGCAGCGAACGTCGCCGCCAGTCCCTCACCGGAAGACGCCCTGCACTATTACCGCCACGATCTCGACTTGTCCGATCACCATCTGCACTGGCATGCGCTGTATCCGTGGAGTCAGCCAGTCGAAGGCATGCAGGGCCGTCTGTTTCTCTATATGCATCAGCAGATGCTGGCGCGCTACGACACGGAGCGCTTCGCGGCCGACTTGGACCCAGTTGTGCCCTTCGTGCAGTGGAACAAGCCGCAATCCTGGCGTGCGGCGTTTTCTGACAAGACCTTGCCACCGGACCCGATAGCCCCTTGGATCACAGCATTCTGGATCAAGAACCAACGGGCCCCCGCGTCGGCCTACATCTCCTTCGACGAGCACGGTCACTCCCCAGCGCAAAATGCACCCGAGGACTTGAAACTGGTGCTCGCCGGCTTGCAGCGCGTGTATGACGGCATCACCGAGAAGCGCTATGAGAACTACGACGCCGTCGGCGCCGACCTCGAGGCCAGTAACCCTCCGTCTGCTCCCAATGACGCCGGTCCGCACAACATGGGGCACGGCGTGTTCGCTACACCACCAAATGATCCCAACCACATGTTCGTGATGGGCGTGCCCGAGGTCGCGATGACCACGCCGGTGTTCTATCGCTGGCACCGCGCGATCGACGATTTCGGCTTTGCCTGGCAGGAGTCACAAGGAATCGACAACACGCCATACGTGACACCATCGGTGGTGCAACGCCGTGGGGCCGCGCCAGCCGAGACACGCAGCCCCGACATCATTCTCACGCCGCGAAGCGCGATCGCCGAGATCATGGAGCCTGAATTCGACTTGGATGCCTGGGGCGAGACCGCCTTCGGCGGCGCCAAGTTCGACACGCCGGTAGACGCCACACTCGATATGGCCGAGCTGGTCACGGACCTGAAAGACGACCCGGACGTCCAAGGCCTGTCGATGCTTGGCATCCAGACCGATTGGGTCTACTTCCTTCGGATGCATAACACGGGCACCGCGGATGTCGCAGTGACCGTGCGGATTTGGCTGGCGGCGCTCGGCTTAGCGAAGGATCGGCGCAATTGGATCGAGATGGACAAGTTCGTCGCGACCGTCCCCGCCGGCTCCAAGAAGGTCGTCTCGCGCGGCAGCTGGCAGTCGACGGTGGTGCGACGCAAGAGCGTTGATGCACCGATGACCCTCGCCGAAACCAAAGACGAATTCGAGGACGCCGGGACAGCGACGCTTGAGAATTTTTGGTGCGAATGCGGCCTGCCGTACCGGCTGTTGCTGCCGCGCGGCACGGTGGCCGGAATGCCTGCCCGGTTTCTGGTACTGCTCACCGATGCGCACCAGGACGGGACAGCGGCGCTGGCGACACCGCAATGCGGGTCGGTGCTGTACTGCGGGAAAACCGACAGCACGTGGCCCGATAAGCAGGAGATGGGCTTCCCCTTCCACCGGCAGTTTGCCGAAGCCGACGATCCGGTCTTCGCGCACTTTGATCCCATCCCCAACGCCGCGTGGCGCGATGTCTCCATCCGCTGCAAAACCGAGGGGTAGCCGCCGTCGACTCGTCTGGGAGCGGTCAGTCTTTTTCGCGGGCTTCCCGAGCCTTTCGATCGGTGAATTCACGCGGCGACTCCGGCTCGGAATCCTCCTTGCCGCTGCGGAGATCTTCGATCTCGGCCCGCAACGCTTCGGCCCGCTGCTTACGCAACTCGGCGTCGTCAGACACGGCGGACACTACCGCTTCGAGGAGCTCTTCAGCTCCTCGATGTGGGCCTGAAGGGCTTCCGCACGTGCGACCGACGCCCTATCCGAAGAGCTGGCAGCAGAAATGGCGCCGGTCAGCTGCGGGGCATTCCGCTTCAGATTCGACAGCCGCTTCGTCTGCGGCGTCAGCGCGTCGATCATCTCGCGAAGACTGCCATTCTTGCGATCCAGAACCCCTAGATCATTGAACTTCGGCTTGTTCCCGGTGAAAAAGGTTTCCTGCCACCAATGATCGCCGACAACATCGTGCCAACTCAGGTAACCGCCGCGCGGCACCTCACGGGGTTTTGTGATCTTGCCATTGAAGCTGTAGCGGACACCGTCATTAGCGACCGGGTCGAAGTAGTGCGGCGTATAGAAGTCCGACACTAGAACGTCGTTCACCGTGTAGGCGAATTCCTGATCTTCGGACGGATCGCACACCTCCACCAGAAACTCGACACGACCTTGGCCCGGCTTGGGGGACGGACCGGCGATGACCCGGCTGCCGAACGGGTCGGCAAGCATCTCCAAGACCTCGTGACTTGCGGTCAGAGACCAGCTGTCACCGGCTTGCACAATGGCGAACGGCTGGCCGTTCTTGTCGGTGTGGTACCCAGCGGCGTCCTGGACATCCTGCATGATCATCACGGGCCAGTAACCCAGGGGAACCTGTTTGAGTTTGGCGAATCCGTCAACGGTGGCCGTCACATCCCAGATGGGGCCGAAGTCTCGGGTCACCTGTTTCTGCAAGGCCGAGGCGACCCGCAGAATTTCGGTGATGTCGATGTCAACACCATCGGGTACAAGCGCAACTTGTCGAATCATTTCCGTCTTCCTTTCGCGTTATCAGGTCAGTGACTCGGTGAACGCCGCGCCGTCGGAACCATGCAGCGATCACCACTCGCTCAGCTGAGGATCGCCGCTCATCAAGGCGACCTCCACATGCGTGGCGTAGGGCTGACCTAATGCTCTCGCCGGTCGACGCACATTGATTCCAGGGAGCATGGAAGAAGTCTTCGCCAAATCGAGCACCACGGCACGCGTAGGCGACTACTCGAATTGCGTTGCCCAAGCAGCATCCTTCCTGCGACCTCTGGGTTATGAGATTGCCGGTGGGAATTTCGGGCTACTCGCCGTGTCGCATATGTGAAGCTCAGACTTCGTGAGCAGTCGATGGCTTGCCTACCGAATTCGCGCCGTCTCGCCCGTTTCACACCGTTTCGTTCACAAATCTCCGTGCGGTCGACGCATTCGTTGAATGATCTGGACGGACTCGCCACGAAGCGATCTAGGTGGCCTCAGCACGGAACGATTCATCCAGGACCAGTCGTGGACTACGTAAAATGGCGGGAGCACACCGACGCGGCCATTTCATGTCGTGACCGAGGCAGGGAGCGCCACGTCACCCGAACCCCCACCTCGGACTAGGGGTATGCAGCGGCAACTTCGCCCGGCCCGCTTTACCGGCGCGCTGCACGTTAATCTGTCGTCCGCGGCGCGGTGCCGCGTTTGCTTGGAGGGATTACCCATGCGTTCTTTCAGCGTGGCCGTGCTCGCCACGGTTGCCGCCATCTTCGGTTCTTCTGGCGTGGCGGTGGCGGCGCCGAAGGATTACTGCGCCGACCTCAAGGGCGGCAACACCGGCAGCACGTGTGAGATCCAGCTCTCCGACCCCGGGTACAGCGTCGACATCAGCATTCCACTGGACTACCCCGACCAGAAGTCGGTCGCCGACTACATCTCCCAGACGCGCGACGCGTTCCTCAACGCGGCCAAGTCTGGCGCGCCCCGCACTACACCGTATGAGCTGAGCATCACGCCGACCGAGTACACCTCGTCGATTCCCCCACGCGGCACGCAGGCCGTGGTGTTCAAGGTGAACCAGAACGTCGGCGGCGCGCATTCGCAGACGACTTACAAGGCGTTCAACTGGGACCAGAGCTATCGCAAGGCGATCACCTACACGGCCACACCGGACGACAAAGAAAATACGCCGTTATGGCGGGTGGACGATCCGCTGAAGACCGTCGCGCCGATCGTCCAGGCTGAACTGCAGCAGCAGCTGGCACCGCCGCCGCCGGTCGCGCCTCCTACGCCGCCCGCACAGCCGGGACAGCCGGTTTCGGCCACGCCGACGACCACGCCGCCACCACCACCGCCACCGCCGTTGCCGATCGCGCCAGCCGCGCTGTACAACCCTGCCAACTATCAGAATTTCGCCGTGGTCAACGACGGCGTGATCTTCTTCTTCGACCAGGGCGTGTTGTTGCCCGACTCATTTGGGGCGGTGCAGGTGCTGGTACCCCGGTCGGCGATCGACCCGATGATTGCGTAACACTCGCCAACTCTGGCTTCGCAGAGGGGCAGCTTCACCAGAAGCCTCTCCCCGGTCACCGAGTTGTGTACGCGGGTGTATCCGGCATGGGCGACAAGGCAT
>JAOPWT010000298.1 GCA_025965555.1 Mycobacterium sp. | reverse complement strand
CCAGCCGAACTGCCATCGCCTCGGTCAGCGGCTGCAGTGAGATCGTCTCATCCGCTTGCTGCCGTAGCGCACCGCGAAACTCCGGCCGATACGTCATGACGAACATCGACGAGGTCGCCTGGAGTGTGCCGGCGAAATCAGCGAGAACATCGTCGCTTGGGGCGTCAATCCAATGCGCATCTTCTAGTACGAACAAGACCCGCGCCGACCCGGCCAGCGTCGCCCGTGACATCACCGCCACCAGTCGGCGCCGACGACCGTCCACGCTGACCTGCAGTGGCGGGGCATCGGCATCGGCGATGCCCATCACCTCGAACAGGATGTGCGCGTCTGCGGAATCCGATGCCAATGCCTCACCGCACTGGGCCAGGACACGCGTTCGGGCGTCGCCATCAGTGAGGCCATACACACTGAACATCGCACGCAACATCCGCGACAACCCAGTGAAGGCCACCGCCTTGGTGTGAGCCTCACACCGGGCCAACACCACTCTGGAACCCCGGTGAGCAGCCATCGCGCTGAACTCACCGATGAGGCGACTCTTCCCGAGGCCCGGTGCACCCATCACTCCGACCAGTTGACAGTGTCCCGCATCGAAGATCCCTTGCAGGTGTCCCAAGTCGGCTTCGCGGCCCACCATCGCACCCTCGTTGCGGCCCAACACCATCCGGCCCGACTCCACCGCCAGCAGCCGTCGCGCAGGTACCGGGACGTCGGTCCCTTTGATCGAAACTTCTTCGACCGGACCCATCCGTGCGGCGTCGTCCACCAGCCGGGCAGTGGACAACGAACACAACACCCCGCCCGCCGCAGCCGCGGACTCCATACGCTGCGCCATCCCCACTGGATGACCCACCGCCGTATACCGGCCCGCACCCGAACCGATATCGCCCGCGATGACTTCGCCGGAATTGAGTCCGACCCGAACTTGCAAGCGGACACCATCGCGGTGAAAAACCTCGTCTGCGAACCTCTGGGCGACCGACTGGACCTCCAACGCCGAGATGCATGCCCGCAGCGCATGATCCTCCAATGCCACCGGAGCCCCAAAAAGCGCCATCAAGCCGTCACCGGTGAACTTATCAACCGTGCCCTGATAACGCTGGACCGCCGCGGCCGCACGATTGAACAACTCGTTCATGATGTCGCGCAGCCGCTCCGTGGGCAGTACCGCCGCCAGCTTCATCGAACCGACCACGTCGGCGAACAGCACCGTCACCTGTTTGTACTCAGCCGACTGGGTGGCCTGGGTCAGCCGCGCACCACACTCACTGCAGAACTTGGCCGTCGGGCTCGACTCCATGCCGCAGGAACCACAGGCCGGCCCCGACCCGGTCAGCCCACCGCTTCCGTCCCCGCTGCGGTCCACTTCAATATCGTTTCACCGCCGGTCAGCGATGTCTGCGATATCGCCGCGCCAGTTCTGACACGAAGTTTTGACCCTCGTATGTGGTCTATTTCGAGGCGGCGTTCAATTCTGTTCGGACGTGGTCGATCTGGTCGTATGCGTAGGACACCATCGCCGTGGTGGTCATTGCTTCACCCTCCCGCGCGAGGCGTTGATAGATCCGGTCACCCAACACTTCGCGAAGGTGAGCGATCGCCGTGCCAAGTTCGGGATGACCCGCCGCGGTCATGGGATTGACCACTGCGAAGCCCGCGATTGTGCCCGCTGATTCGTAGCGTCCGAGCCGGTCGAGAAGGACGGCGAGGAGGGCCAGCGGCGCGCTGATCATATAGGTGTTGCCCGACTCGTGAAAGTTGCCGATCGCCACGGTGAAGTAATCCAACGCGGTCATCCGGTCCCCGTGTTCGGCCTCGAGTGCGGCCAGCGTGTACACCAGGAGTGTCTCGTTGAAACGGTTGCCGCTGTCTTGCGCGATGAGCAAGCCCCGACGCGTGGACTGGAGCGCAAGGCCGGGATCAGCGTCGCGGAAGGCATACGCGTGGGCGCCAAGCGCCCATGAGAGCGCATACGGGTTGCCGGTCGCTTCGGCGGCGTCGATCAAACCGCCGGCGGCGGCCATCGCGTCGTCAAAGGAACCGATGAGCGTCAGTCCGATGACCAAAAACGCACGAGTGTATGCGTGGGTATCCAGGCCGCGTGCGAGCTGAGCGCGACACCACTGAACCCACCGTTGCGGCTGGCCGACAGCAGGGTAGGCACTGCCAATGAAGCCTTCGAGGCCGTACGGGAGGTGGTCGCTTCCACCGCTGATCGCCCTCTGGGCGGCTTCGGTGTAGCGAATAGCCGGCTCGATCCGTCCGGTCGCGTAGCAATTCGACGCCATCACATACAGGGCCGTGAGCCGGGGGTGGCCGACGGCGCGTGCCGGCTCGATGAGCTCTTCAACCCACGCGATCGGTTCGTAATTCTCAGTCTGAAAGCCGAGCCAGGCCGCACATGTTGCGATTGGGGCGGCGACCTCCAGATCACCTTGGTCGGCAGCCCAGCGGAATGTGGTGCGCAGATTGGCCAGTTCCCCGGTGAACCAGTCGTACGCCTCGCGCTGACGTGGACTGTCCCAAAGCGCAAGGATGTCGGTCTCGCGTCCGGCGAAGTAGCGGGCATGTGCGGCGTGCACCTCGGTCGCCTCCCCGCGGGCGACGAGTTGGTCCTCGGCGAATTGGCGGATGGTCTCCAGCATTGAATACCGGGTCCGCCCGGCTGATCGGTCGGCGACCAGGAGCGACTTGCGCACCAGCGCGTCGAGCAGATCGAGAGTTACGTAGTCGTCGTCACCGTCGGATCCGGCTACCGCGCAAGCGCTTTCAACATCGAATCCGCCGGCGAATACCGAACACCGATCGAGCAGCGCCTTTTCCGCATCGTCGAGTAGGTCATAGGACCATTGCACCGCGTGGCGCAACGTTTGGTGGCGCTCCAGGCCACGCCGTGACCCGACCAACAGCTTGAAACGGTGATCGAGACGGTCGCGCACCTCGGTTGCGGTCATCGATGCCATCCGCGAGGCCGCCAACTCAATGGCCAACGGAATGCGATCGAGGCGGTGACAGATCTCTAGGACCGCGTCGTCGGCCGAAAACCCCGGTGCCACACTGTGAGCGCGTTCGACCAGCAATTCCACCGCGGCGCTGACTTTCAACGACTTCACCGGCCATATCTGCTCACGCGCGACGCCCAATGCCTCACGGCTGGTGGCTAGGATCGTCACCGTTGCGGATTGCGCGAGGATGGCCTCCACTAGATCCGCCGCTGCGTCGAGCGCATGCTCGCAGTTGTCGAACACCAACAACCGGACCCTGCCCTCTAGCGTGGCGGCCACGGATTCGCTCACTGTCTTGCCCGGCTGCTGCGTGATGCCCAACACGGCCGCGACCGCATCGGGTACGGCTGCCGGATTGGCCACCGCGGCCAACTCGAAAACCCATACACCGTCTGGGAATTCATTGACCAGACGGGTCGCCACGTCGGTCGCAAGCCGCGTCTTTCCGACCCCGCCCACCCCGGTCAACGTCACCAGCCGATGATTTCGCAACTCCGCCTCGATCTCGGCGACCTCGGACTCGCGGCCGACCAAGCTGGTGGCCGCGGGCCGGAGGTTTCCCGGATTGTCCTCGGGTGTCCGTAGCGGCGGGAAGTCCGTCCGCAGCCCCGGCGCGCGCAGCTGAAATACCGTGATCGGGATCGGGAGGTCTCGCAGCCGCCGCGGCCCCAGATTCGCCAGCTCCAGCCCGCTCAACAGCGTCGCCGTCGAGTCGGCCACCAGGATTTGACCGCCGTGCCCTGCAGCCATCACCCGTGCGGCGCGGTTGAGCACCGTGCCGAAGTAGTCGCCGTCCCGCAGTTCGGCCTCGCCGGTTGCCATGCCCATCCGTACCGGTAACTCCAACGCCCGCTGTGCCGCGACCGCGGCGTCGACAGCAGATTTGGGTGACGCAAACGCCGCGACCACACCATCACCGGTGTGGCTGAACAAGAAGCCACCATGCCGCTGGATCGCGTTGCGCAGCACCTCGTCGTGCTTGGACAGTGCCGTCCGCATCGCATCAGCGTCGGCTTCCCACCGACCGGTCGAACCCTCAATATCGGTGAACAGAAACGTCACAACCCCCGACGGCGGCAGCCCCGCGGACACCCGCAAAGGATGTCACAAATGCCCACGTCAACCGGCCCAATCGAGACAGACATTCGAGATTGAACTCGTCTGTGTCAAGACAACGTAGGCGGCAGTCCCTGGATGCGCGGCGTCACGGCATTTCCTCTGCCCACGCGATATGCCCCTCGAAGCCAAGCATTTTCGCCATGTCGCGGTAGCGATCCCGGTATTCGCGATAGCGGGCAACGTCACCGTGGGCCCGCGCCAGCAGAGTGTGCAAACGCAGCAGCCAGATCTCGCGTGCCGCCAGACCCTCATCCGCTGGCGCTGCCGCTAATCGTTCGACCGCGGCCTGGGCTTCGGCCACGTCACCGTTGGCGCAGCGCTCGAGCAGCGTTTCCACCAGAGCACCTGTCGCAGGGACGCCCCACAGCAGCAGTCGTCCGTCGCGGAACAGATGGTCGGCGACGGCGCGCATGAGCTCGATGGCGTCATCGCGGTCTCCGCCCCTTGCCCTTTCACGTGCCAGGTAGATCTCGACGATCGGCAAATCGCATAGGTTGTGTCCTTGGTTTCGGAACACTTCGCTGACCTCGGCCCCGAACTTCTGTCCGCGATCACGCTCGCCAGCCCCTTGGCGATGCATCAGCGCAAGGCCCAAAGTCGCCCGGATGAAGCCCACCACGACGTCATCACTGGATCGCTCGGCGATCCCCAGAGCACCCTCGATCTCGTGAAGCGCACGATCATCGGGTCTCAGCACGCCGAGCGGTATCCCCAGCAAGTAGACATCGCTGACGACCCCGGCGTAGGACGCGGGGTCAGCACGGCGGGCCATGGGCAGGCCGTGCCGCAGATCTTCTGGCCATCCGGGACGACCCAGGAAGTAACGAGCCATACCCCGCGACGCGAAGGCCAGCGCTAATGGCGACCCGACAAGGAAGTTGCCCTTCGACGGATCAGCATCGGCCAAGTCGATGACGGTCTCTGACCATCGCAGCACGTCACACCACTCGGCGCTCTCGATTTTGCCGTAGATCAGCGGAAAAGACAGTCCCACCATCAAGGTCGGATCTCCGACCGCCTCGGCGAGGGCCCAGGCTTCCGATGCCAGCTGCGACGCCTCGCGCACCCGGTCTTGATGCGCGGAACCAACCACCAACCCTGCCGTCGCGATGCCCAGTGACGTCTTGTCGCCGAGGGCGCTGCACAAGTCCCGCAATTCATCGAAGCGGTCACCGGCAACGTTGGCGTGGACTCGCCAGCCGGTCCCGCACAACATGGTGCGCGGGGCGATGCGCATGGCTGTCCGGCCTGGGTCATCGGCGGGCAATGCGTCGGCGATCGTTTGGGCACGCTCCCAGCTCAGGCGAGCGGCAGTGATGTCGCGGTTGGTCGCCCAGGTGGCGGCGCGCATGTGCCAGCCGTAGGCGGCGTGCAGGTCACCGGCGGCCTCGACATGTTCTGCGATCAACGCGGCATTGTCGTCGCCCGACTCCGGATCGCGGGCTTCGATTGCCGCGGCCACCCGTCGGTGCAAATCGGAGCGATCGGATTTGAGCTGCGCTTGGTAGGCCACCGCATGAATGAGCGGATGGTGGAACACGTACTCCGACTGTCGAGTGAGATCGATGAGCTGGGCCGCCACCAGTTCATCGACGACCGGCTCGACACCCAGCACCGTGAACAGGTCGAGGCCGAACCGCGAGCCGATGACCGCCGCTGCGCTCAGCGTGCGCTTGGCTTTCGGATCAAGCCGGTCGATGCGTGCGGCAATGGTCGCCTGCAGCGTGGCAGGCACGCTCACCTCGCTGACCTCCGCCGCCGACGTGTATGCACCAGGCCCCCCGCGCAACACGCCGCGCTCGGCCAAGTCACGCACCAACTCCTCGGCGAAGTACGGATTGCCTGCGGCCCTCTCGGCGATTCTCCGGCCCAGTGCATCAACCGACTGATCGGGGCCGAGCAGATGTGCGACCAGTGCTGCGCTTTCTGAATCGCTCAGCGGCGCAAGGGCTATGGTGCGGGCATCGGCTACTCCTGCCAACGCGCCGTGATATTCGGGTCGGTAGGTGACCAGCACCAGTGAGGGCGTCTGCGGGATCACCTTGAGGAAATCGGCCAGCATCGACTCGCTGACCTCATCGATCCAATGGGCGTCTTCAACGACATAGATCGCCGGGGTCTCGCGGGCCAATATCGCGGCATTCACCAGAGCGCTCAACCGCCGCCGACGGGCATCCGGGTCGATCTGAGGCAGAACCGCATCCGGATCGCCGATGCCCAGAAAGTCATCGAAGAGCAGCAAGTCCTCCGGGTCCGCGTCACTCATTCGGTCGCGCACGCGATCCCGGGCCACCTGCGCGTCTAGACCCCCAACCCCGGTGGCCGCCCGCAGCAGCCGCGCGACCGCATGGAAAGGCACCTGGCTGGCGTGCGACTCGCAGAAGGCGCTGAACACTTCCACACTCGGTTGACGCGCCATCGCCGCTACCTCGCGCACTAAACGGCTCTTGCCAATACCGGGTGGCCCCACCACGCCGACTACCGCGCCGTGGCCATCGATGGCCCGCCCCAGCAAGCCCTCGACGGCGGACATCTCCCGTCGCCGACCGACCAGATTCGACTCAGCACGCCCGACGCGATGCCGTTCGCCGATGCCCAACAGACGGTGGACACGCACCGGCTTCCCGGCGCCCTTGATGGGAACCAATTCGGCCTCGCCCAAGGCGGCTGAGCCATCAACTAGTCGCGCGGTGGACGCGCTGAGCATCACTCCGCCCGGCGGGGCCACCGACTCCATCCGCTGAGCCATGCCGACCTGCTCACCGATCGCGGTGTAACCGTAAGAGCCAGAACCAATTTCACCGGCGATGACCTGACCAGAGTTCAGGCCCACCCGCAGCCATAGGTCGATACCGTCTCGATCGCGGGCCTCTGTCGCGATGCGCTTCGCTTCCTCCTGAATGCCCAGGGCCGCCAGGCAGGCGCGAAGAGCGTGATCCTCCAACGCTATCGGCGCGCCGAAGATCGCCATGATGCCGTCGCCGGTGAACTGGCTGAAGGACCCGTCGTAGCGCATTACGACGACGGTGGACCGGTCCAGAAGTTCGGCCATGATCTCGCGCAGCCGCTCGGCACCGACGGCCGCTGCGATGTCCATCGAATGAACCACGTCGGCGAACAGCACCGTCACCTGCTTGTACTCTGCCGCTATCGGGGCTGGCCGGACCGGCGCGCCGCACCTGTTGCAGAACCGTGAGTCCGGCGGCAACTCCGCGCCGCACGACGCACAGAACGGTCTCGCCGCTGTCACCGCACCGCGGCCGTCCCCAGTGCGCCCACGTCAGTATCGTGTCACTGCTGGTCAGCGATGTCCATGTCGCGACAGCACTTCCGACAGTAGAGCTTCGGGACGGCGGAATCGCCTGAGGCCAAGGGGTTTGCTATTGGACGACCAGCGATCCGTGCATGGTCGCGTGGTACCTGCAGTGGAAGGCGTACGTACCGGGTGCGCTCGGTGCCGTGAAGGTCGACGTGCCGCCACCACCGGACACACGGACGTCGAACACGTTCCCTGCGTCGGCAGTAACGCTATGGCTGGCCTCGTCCTTGTCGACGATGATGACCTGCTGGCCGGCCTGCACGGGTCCGCGCACCGCGTAGGCGAAGTCGGAGATGACGATGTCGGGCACGGCAGCCACGGTGGGTGGCGGTGTGTTGGTGGCGCTGACATTGGGCGCCGAATGCGCTGCCGAGTCGTCGGTGCCGCCGCACGCGGTGATCAGGCCGCCGAGTAACAACAGGAAGATGATCATCGTCAGTCGTCGCATCGTGCTCCTCCTTGCACCGTGGCACCCTCGATCGTGCGCCAAGAACGTCGGTCCGCGAGTTCAATCCGGATCGTGTCATGGACCCGTCACTCATATACGGCCTTGGCGATCGCGGTGGGCATCAACGGGGTCGTAGATGGCAGCGGTTTGAACGACAATCGGCCCAGCCGCTGATCATCGGGGCGATGTCGAGTTCGGCGCCAAGCCGATCGGACGGCCACCCTGATGCGATACGGGGCGACGAGCTCTTTGCCGATGAAGCCGATGATGCCGGCGGCCATGACCCAACCCAGGTGATCGATGTCGGAGAAATTGTGGAAGGTGGTGGCGGCCAAGGCAATCGATCCCGAGATCATGAGGATGACTCCGGACCAGCCGCGCCATCCGAAGCTTCGCCAGGGCTGCGATACCGCGGCGCAAGCTTCCCGACGTGTTCGGCGAGGTCGGTGACCGAGAGTTCGCGGTCCACCAAAGCCCACATCACCTGCCCTCGGGTGAAAGTCGGCGAGCATGCGGAATACCTCCACCATGAAGCCGGCTCGATTCTGGCCCAGCTGCCGACGGCATGTTTGTCAACCTACGTCTATACGCAGATAGTAGTGCAGGGATGTCAATGCACGCGTGCCTCGAGGGCGTAAAAGAGGCACCACGGGTTGTCACGGCGGCGTCACACTCGGGAGGAAGTCTGCGTGTGACCGACCCCTGTCGGGGCACGGTCACCGCGAGAGATCGTGGTGCCGACGGTTCCGGCGAGGACTGCCTTCGCGTCGGCGAGTGCACCGATGCTGGCCAGCTTTCCGGTGGCCGCGACGAACCGTCGGCAGGCCTCGACCTTCGGCTGCATCGATCCCGCCGGAAAGGCCATCGTGCCAATTTGTTCCAGGTCGAGATGGGCCAGTGGCGTGGCCAGGGGCGTCCCGAAGTCCATCATCACCGCTGAAACATCGGTGAGCACGAGCAGGCGGTCAGCGTGCACAATCACGGCCAACAACGCCGCGACGTAATCCTTGTCGATTACGGCCTCCACCCCGGCGAGCTGACCGTCTGTGTCAACGGTGACCGCGGCACCACCTCCGCCGCCGCAGATCACCACGGTCCCCGCCTCCAACAGATCAGAAATGGCGCGCTGTTCGACGACGCGCCGCGGATCCGGTGAGGCCACCACCCGCCGCCAGTGTTGCCCGTCCTTGGCTATGCGCCAGCCGTGTTCAGCCGAGAGTGCCTGGGCCTGCTCGCGCGGATAGCCGCTACCGACGAATTTGGTCGGTGCCGTGAAGGACGGATCGGCTCGGTCGACCTCGGTTTGGGTGACGATGCTCAGAATTGACTTTCGGACGCCGGCGTTGTGCAGCGACTGGGCCAACCAGTAGCCGATCATCCCCTGGGTCTGGGCGACCAGATCATCCAGCGGGTAGGGCCGGGACAGGGCAGAGTCATTTTCGCTCTCCAACGCGAGCATGCCGACCTGCGGTCCGTTGCCATGGCAAATCAGCAGATCATGCTCGCGCGCCAGGGGAGCAAGCACCTGCGCCGCAGTTTGGACATGCCGCAATTGGATTGCGGCGTCGGGCTTTTCGCCACGCTGCAGCAGAGCGTTGCCGCCGAGCGCGACGACGATGCGCACGTCAACTCCCGATGCTGGTGCGTGGAGTGGTCTGCACAGATCCGCCGACGATCATCGGCGACCGCTTGTCAGCGCCGGGACGCTGAGATGCAAACCGACACCCGTGAGCGCGTTGACCATGACGGCCTTGATGGTATGCAGCCGGTTCTCGGCCTGATCGAATACCACCGAGGCCGGTGACTCGAAGACGTCCTCAGTGACCTCGGCGCCGTCGAGCCCGAACTGCTCGTGCAGGCGGCGCCCGAGGTCGGTGGCGGTGTTGTGCAGCG
This sequence comes from Mycobacterium sp., assembly GCA_025965555.1. Lineage (GTDB taxonomy): Bacteria > Actinomycetota > Actinomycetes > Mycobacteriales > Mycobacteriaceae > Mycobacterium. Next base: position 6,245 of record JAOPWT010000298.1, on the reverse strand, counting down.
AAGGTAGGCAGTGCAGAAACTTGGTGTCGCCTCTTCCGGTGGAATTCATCAGTGCTTCGGTGACCCGATAGGGCAACAGCCCGGGGACCCTGGTGGCCCAGTCGTCCTCGGACTCGCCCATGCTGACCCACACGTCGGTATAGACGAAGTCGACGCCCTGCACCGCGCGCGCCGCGTCGTCGGTGATCAGCACCCGGGCACCGCTATCGATCGCCAAACTCTCGGCGGCGTAGACGACGTCGTCGGGCGGCCACAACTCCCGGGGCGCCGCGATCCGGACATCCATGCCCAATAGGGCGCCGATGATCAGCAGCGAGCGAGCGACATTGTTGCGGCCGTCGCCCAGGAAGCAGTAGGCGATGCCTTCTAATGGCCCATCGTGATATTCGGTCATGGTCAGGATGTCCGCCAGCATCTGGGTGGGATGCCATTCAGTGGTCAACCCGTTCCAGACCGGAATGCCAGCATGGTCGGCCAACTCCTCGACGCTGGCTTGGGCGAAGCCGCGGAACTCGATCCCGTCGAACATCCGGCCCAGTACCCGGGCGGTGTCCGCGATCGATTCGCCGCTGCCGATGTGCGAGCCGCTCGGGCCGAGGTAGGTGACGTGCGCGCCTTGGTCGAAGGCGGCGACTTCAAACGCGCACATCGTGCGGGTGGAGGCTTTCTCGAAGATCAGCGCGATGTTCTTACCGACCAGCTGTGGGACCTCCGTGCCCTGCGCCTTGGCCTTCTTGAGTGATCGAGCCATGTCCAGCAGGGCCAGCACGTCCTTCTTGTCCAGGTCGAGTTCTTTGAGCAGTGAGCCGGGGTGGCGCTGGGTTGTCACGGGTCAGATCCCGTCGCGCTGGATCGGGCAGGTCATGCATCGGGCGCCCCCACGGGCTCGACCGAGTTCGCTGCCCGCGATGGGCAGGACCTTGATGCCGTGGTTTTCGAGCATTCGGTTGGTCACGGAGTTGCGTTCGTAGCCGATCACGACGCCGGGGGCCACGGCGAGGAAGTTGTTAGCGTCGTCCCACTGTTCGCGTTCGGCGGCGCGGACGTCCTCGTCCGCGGCGAGCACGGTGACCGCGTCGACGCTCAGCGCATCGGCGATCGATGCAAACAAGTCCTCACGTGTTTCGATGTGCAGTCCGCCAGTGTCGTGTCCGCCGACCTCTTCCGGGTCGGACGGGGTGATCACCCAGGTTCGTAAGCTGGCCGAATTCAGGTCCGGGTAGCAGACGAACGTGGCGGTATCGACCATCGTGAGGACGGTGTCCAGGTGCATGAATGCGCGGGACTTGGGCAACTCCACGGCGATTACCTGGGTTGCGGCGCGATGCCGGAAAAGTTCGCGGGCCAAGATCTCCACCCCCATCGGGGTGGTGCGTTCCCCCATCCCGATCAGGACCGCTCCGCGGCCCAGGACGTGGATGTCGCCGCCCTCCAGCGTCGCAGGCTGATGGTCTACGTCGTCATCGCCGTAGAACGTGGGAAAGGCAGCGTCGGCGAACATCGGGTGGTAGCGGTAGACGGCGCGCGTATGGATGGACTCTCGTTGCCTGGCCGCTTTGGCCATCGGGTTGATGGAGACGCCGCTGTACACCCACGCCGAGTTGTCCCGCTGGAACAGGGTATTCGGCACCGGCGTCAGAACGAAGTCGTCCAGTGCGAGGGTCTGCCAACGCAGGCTACCGGCGCGCAAGGGGGACAGGTCCGACTTGGTGATGCCGCCGATCAGCAGGTCGGCCAGCGTGCTGACGTCGACATCCTCGGCCATCGCGCGCAGGGACGCCGTCAGCGTGGGTCCAACGCGGTTGACGCTGCAGACACGATCGAGCACAAAGGCTTTCGCCTCGGGTTCGGCGAGCGTCTGCGCAAACACATCCGCGAAGTGATGCACCGTAACGCCTTGATCGCGCAGCACCTGGGTGAAGGTGTCGTGTTCCTCGCGGGCTTTGTCCGCCCACAGCACATCGTCGAACAGCAGTTCGTCGCAGTTGTGTGGGGTCAGGCGAGTCAACTCCAGGCCCGGACGGTGCACGATCGCTTGGCGGAGTTGTCCAACCTCGGACTCCACGCCCACCATGTGTGTCATGACGAAATGACCTCTCGATTGAGAATGAACGCGGCACGGACGTGCAGCGGGTGTGCGAGTCGCGAGAGTCTCACGCGACCAAAGCTTCTGGGTCATGGTCGGCAGGAGGCTGCTCCGAGGAGATTTCGACCGGCTCGCTCGCCTCGCCGATACGCTGCCGCCGCGCGTTCAAGAATGCGTACAGGATCAATCCCGCCAGGATGACCACGAGGCCTTGGTACACCACCTGGTAGCCGGCCGCGAATGTCACCCACATCGAGAACAAGACGCCCGTTCCGGCGATAGCCAAGTCGCGGGCCAGCCGCCAGCCCTGCACCCGACGGCGACGCGACACCAGGTAGGTAAGTTGGGCGAGCGCGGAGAAGAAGTACGCGATGGCGACCGTCATTACGGTGAGGTTCACCAGATAGGTAAAGACGGTGAGGCCCGATCCCGACATGTAGCGCCACAGCATCAACAGTGAGGGCAGCGCAGTACCGACCACGATGCCGAACCACGCCGTGCCATTGCGATCGGTCCAAGCAAAGGGGCGTGGGAACAGGTCGTCCTGTGCGATGGCCCGCGAGGTTTCCGTCACGATCAGCGTCCAGCCATTGAGTGCACCGATCCCCGAAATCACCGCGATTGCCGCGATGAACGTTCCAGCCCAGGTACTTCCGGGGAACATCGCCTGAAAGGCGTCCACGAACGGCGCGCCGTTGCCGGCGAGCGTGCCTGGAGGAACCAAACCCATGACCGCCGCCGTGACCAGCACGTACAGCAGCGCGCTCGCGGCGGTGCCGATCAGCGACGCACGGCCAACGTTCACGCCCGGGTTCGTCACCCTCTTGGCCGTGATCGCGGCAGCCTCGACCCCGATGAAGGAGAACAACGCAACACCGGCGGCGATCCCGATGCCGGTGTACACGCTGCCACCGGACGCGTTGAACGAGCCGAAGTTGGCGCTGTCGACGAACAACCAACCGATGACACCGACGAACAGCAGCGGAAGGAACTTCAGCACGACCGTGACGTTCTGGAACCACGCCATCTGACGAACCCCGACCAGGTTGACGATCGCCGGGATCCACAGCCCGATCAGCGCGATCCCCCAGTTCGTCAGCCCGCTAGGGTCTTTCAGCGCGAAGAGTGCGTCGACGTAGAAGACCCACGACGCCACGATCGCGGCGTTGCCCGCCCAGGATGAGATCCAGTAACTCCACCCCACGAGGTAGCCGACGAAGTCGCCGAACTCGTGGCGGGCGAACGCGTACAGACCACCGTCACTGTTGGGCACCCGCTTGGTGAGTTGGCCGAACAGCAGCGCCAACAGCGTCGCGCCCAAGGCGATCACGGCCAACACGAGAATACCCATGGTTCCGGCACCGGCGAGCACCGCCGGCATGGTGAAGACACCGGTGCCCACGATGCTGCCCACGACGAGGCCGGTGGCTGAGGTCAACCCGAGGGCACCCGCCTTCTGCTGATTGCGCGGCGAGAGCGGAAGCGGGTCACATGGAGCTGCTTTCGACTCCGACAGAATTTCGGTACTCACGGATCTCCCTCATTGCTCTTCGGTTGACGCAGAAGGTGGCGGGCTGACTGTTGGGTTCGCAACCTGAGCGTGCCTCTCCGGTCCAGACTTCAGTGCCGTGTGAGGTCCGGGTAGGGCCTTTCGGCCCGCGACGCGGGGACCAAGGGCGAACACGCACTCGGTGGAGAGGACTTGCGCCCCTAGTGTCGGAGCCTCGGGACGGCGAGAGTGGAGCACGAAACAAATTGCCGAGCAGAGAGATACGGTCTCGATGAGCGCAAACTTCCCAAGTGACGTGACAGTTCGCTCTGCGCTGTCGCTGGCCATCCGCGCACCGTCGATGCACAACTCGCAACCGTGGCGCTGGCAGGTGCAGCCATACAGTCTGCAGCTCTACGCGGATCGCCGCCGGCGCCTGCCGAGTGCTGATCCGGACGACCGCGATTTGTTACTGAGTTGTGGCGCGTCGCTCAACCATTGCATCGTCGCGTTCGCTGCTCTCGGCTGGCAGGCCAAGATCCATCGCTTTCCGGATCCGTCTGACCGTGCGCACTTGGCGTCGATCGAACTTCACCCTCACGTAGCCGCGGACGTCGACGTGACACTGGCGGCTGCCATTCCTCGGCGGCGGACCGATCGGCGCCACTTCAGTTCCTGGCCGGTGCCGCATGGCGACGTCGCGCTGATGGGTGCTCGGGCAGCGCGTGCGGGTGTCACGATGCGCCGGGTGGAAGCGCTCTCTGAGCTCGGGACTCTGGCGACGCGGGCCGCGCAGCGACATGCCGCCGATCACGATTACCTGACCGAATTGGCGATGTGGAGCGGACGGTACGGCGCCAAGGCGGGTGTGCCCGCCCGGAATTCACCGAAGTCTGATCCCGCTGCGCCGTTACCTTCCCGCGTGTTCGCCGGTCCTGTCCTCGCACAGACCGCCGATGCCGATTCAGCTGACGACAGCGCCGTCGTGGTGGCGCTCGGCACGAGTGGTGACGACGACATGGCGCACCTACGCGCGGGCGAGGCCACCAGTGTGGTGCTGCTCACCGCCACCGCCCTCGGGCTCGCGAGCTGTCCGGTCACCGAGCCACTCGAGGTCGCAGAGACTCGGGAATCGTTGCGCGAGAGCATCTTTCCGAATGAAGGTTTCCCTCAAATGCTGCTTCGCATCGGTTGGGCACCGGTGAATGCCGACCCGTTGCCTTCCACTCCGCGGCACGACCTGTCGGATGTCGTCGAGTGGCTGGACGGCGTCGGGAGAGCATCGTGACCGCGCACTCCATGCCACCGACAGTCAATGGCTGACACAACGTGCTGACGGCCGCGTCGGTGTTGGTTGACGTGTCCGGCAGTCACGGCAATGGTGCTGACCACCTTAACGCGGTGCCGCCACCGGGAGCCTCGGCGATGGTGAACTCGCCGCCGACGCTCTCGGCGCGCTCGCGCAGATTCCGCAGCCCACTTTCGGTGACTGGACGCGTGATGCCGCGGCCGTTGTCGCTGACCTCGACGCTCAAGTCGTCGTCGACTACGACTCTTATGCTCAAAGTCGTCGCGGTTGCGTGGCGCAACGCATTGCTGACCGCCTCGCGAACCACGGCTTCGGCGTGATCGGCAAGTTCGGCGTCGACGACCGACAGCGGCCCGATGAACTGGACGGTGCTGCGTATTCCCGCCGGCGCGAACTGTGCGACGACCTCGTCGACCCGCTGCCGCAATCGTGTCGTCTCGGTCGCTGCTCCGTGTAGGTCGAATATCGCGGTGCGGATCTTCTCGATGACGGCCTGCAAGTCGTCGACGCTGTCGGCCAGTCGATGTTGAACGTCGGTCGAGTCGACGTGAGTGATGGTGCCCTGCAGGGCGAGTCCGACGGCGAACAGGCGCTGGATGACGTGGTCGTGTAGGTCTCGCGCAATGCGATCTCGATCCGTGAGGACGTCGAGTTCACGCATCTGCCGCTGTGTCCCGGCGAGTTGCCAGGCGACGGCGGCTTGATCGGCGAAGGCGGCCATCATGTCGAGTTGTTCGTCGCTGAAGGGCTGAGCGCCCTTCTGTCGGAGGGTGATCACTACGCCGGCGACAGTGTTGGCAGCACGCAACGGAAGCACCAACGCCGGGCCCGCTTGATCGAGGACACCGAGTTCGACGTCGATCATGTCCAATCGGCGCGGCGTTCTCTGCAAGAACGCGTCGCCGATCGAGGTACCGTCGACGGGGATCGGGTTGGCTGCGGGAGATACCCCTGTTGCCGAGGCGGATTCGACGATGACGAGTTCGCCGAGGTCACCCGTCGTGGCGTCCGTGTCGGCCGGAACCGCGACCATTGCCACGTCGGCGCCTGTCAGTTTCAGTGCCTCATCCGCGATGAGTCGGAACACCCGGGCGGGATCGGCGCCGGAGAGCAATTGAGTGGCAATGTCGCGGGTCGCCTCGATCCATTGTTGGCGCGTTTGCGACTGCTCGTAGAGACGAGCATTGTCGATGGCGATACCAGCAGCAGCGGCAAGTGCCTGCGCCAGCACTTCGTCGTCCTCGCTGAAGGGCAGCCCGTTCGCTTTTTCCGTCAGATACAAATTCCCGTACACCTCGTCGCGGATACGGACCGGGACCCCGAGGAAAGTTCGCATCGGCGGATGATTGGGCGGAAATCCG
>JAOPWT010000295.1 GCA_025965555.1 Mycobacterium sp. | reverse complement strand
TGCACTTCGGCTCCGGTTCCTACGTGCCGGGTGTCTCGTTCTCGTCAGTCAAGCCGATCCCGGGTCAGATGATGGCTGATGCCCCCTTCGCGGTCGCAACTGCTCTGTTCTCCACGAACTTGATGTGGTCCACCGTCGACCTGCTGTTCTCGGGCAAGCTGCAGCAGTTCCCCGATCTGCAGATCTCGCTGGCCGAGGGCGGCATCGGCTGGGTGCCCTACATCCTTGAGCGCACCGACTACGTGTGGGAGCGGCACCGCTACTACCAGAAGATCGACTTCGACACGCGGCCCTCGGACCTGTTCCGCAAGCACTTCTGGGGCTGCTTCATCGACGACGAGCACGGGTTGAAGAACCGTCACGCGATCGGCATCGACCGCATCATGCTCGAGATCGACTTCCCGCACAGCGACTCGAACTGGCCGAACTCGCGCAAGCGGGCCGCCGAGGTACTGGCCGAGGTGCCCGACGACGAGTGCGCGTTGATCGTCGAGGAGAACGCGCGTCGGATGCTGAACTTCCCGCGGGTCTCTGCGGGCGATCGGGTACTGGCCTCGGTCTAGCAGCAGCCAAGAGGTCGGGGTGGGCACCAACGCCATCGTGCGCCGGATCGCGCAAGGCATCGTCGTGCTTTGCGCGGTCGGCGGCGCGTTGGTGGCCTCCCGGCACGATTGGCCGGACGCGGCGTTGATCGGACTGCTCGGAGTGTGGGCATTGGTGACGGCCCGCAAGATGGCGTGGAAGCTGCGCCTCGGCAGTGGCGCCGACACGACCTACTCGGCGTGGCCGGTCTTGGCCTCGTCCTCGCGTGTCAATCCCGCCGCGCCGATCAACTCTTCGTGCAGTTCGAACCACACCGTGTGATACGAGTCGACGATGGGTCGGGTGAACCAGGTGGTGTCCCCGGCCCGAATCTTCTGCTGGGCCGCCGAAAGCTTCGCGGCGTAGGCGGCCAAGCGCGGTATTTGTCTCGTGGCCTCGGCCAGGATGGACACCACGGAGTGGTGCACGGCGTCGAGCCCGCGCAGCACCCCGGCGTCGTACTCGGCGTCTGAATGGTCGTTGGGTTCGCCGTTGCGGAGTTGCCAATCGACGACCAGCGCCTTGAATTCACGGTTGACGTCTCGGAATTCGTCGTAGGCCCGGGCGAATGCCTGGCCGTCGATGCCACGGCGTTCGTCGGCGAGCAGCTCGGTCAACCGCGCCCGGCCGTCCGGAGTAAGGCGCACGGTAGTGCCATTGACGAGCAGTCCGGCCGCGGCCAATCCCTCGACTGCGGCAGCGACGGTGTCCACTTGCTCGTCGACGGTGGCGGCCAGGTCGGCCTGCCGCACCCGACCCTTGAGCCGAACGGCTTGCAACAGCGTCAGTTCATTCATCGGCCATCCCCTCGGCGGTGTGTAGAGCGGTCAGCGTAGCCAGAAGGGGAGCGTCCCCCTGCTTGCTCACCCGAAGGGCCATCGCGGCCAGTGCCACCAGGTCAGGGTTGTCCCGTTCCGACCACGCGGTCGCCTTCAGCACGCCGTCGTAGACCTCGCCGGCGCCACCGTCGACGGTGATGGTTCGCCCAGCGAGCCTGGCGGCCACCCCGGCGCCGCAGCCCACCACCGCGGGAAGGGCGAGTTCGCGACTGACGACCGCGGCGTGAGAGGTGGCGCCGCCGAGCTCGGTCACGATCGCGCGGGCGGCGAGCATCCCCGCGACGTCGTCGGGGCTTGTCGAGGTACGGACCAAGATCACGTCGGCATCCTCGTCCGCCGCCTCGAGTGCGGCGTCGACGTCGGTGTACGCCGTACCCGACGCAACGCCCGGGCTGGCGGCCAGACCCGTGGCCAGTAGCGTTGCCGCGAGGCGTGTTTCGGGTTGCAACGAAGGGGACAGCAGCGCCCGCACCTGGTCGGGCGTGACCCGCCGCAGGGCTTCGGCGTCGTCGATGAGCCCGTCCTCGCGAAACCTCAGTGCCAGCCGGACCGCGGCTTGGGGCGAACGCTTCGCGACCCGGGTCTGCAACAGCCACAGCCGGCCTTCTTCGACGGTGAACTCGATGTCCTGCACGTCTCGCCCGACGTGCTCGAGCGCCCTGGCCGCAGCCAACAGTTCGTCGTACACGCGGGGCTGTGCGGTTTGCAAGGCTTCCAGCGGCTGACAGTCGAAGGTGCCAGAGACGACGTCCTCGCCCTGTGCGCCGGACAACCATTCGCCCATGGGCTCGTCGGCCCCCGTCGCCGGATTGCGGCTGAACAGGACCCCGGTGCCCGAGTCGCGGGCCAGGTTCCCGAACACCATCGCCTGGATCACCACGGCGGTGCCTGCGGAACCGTCGAGTCCGTGGTGAGCGCGGTATGTCCTCGCTCGCGGGCTGTTCCACGAGTCGAACACCGCCTCGATCGCGCTGCGCAGTTGCGAGAACGGATCGGCCGGGACGGCTGCTGCACTGTCCCGGAGCACGATTCGCCGGTACATCGACTCGAATCGAGTTCGCGTGTCGGCCGCGAACTCCGGAGAAGCGTGAACCGCGAGCGCTTCGTGAACGGCGTCGTCGATGCCCAGATCGAGCACGGTGTCGAGCATCCCAGGCATCGACCGGGCCGCCCCGGAGCGCACGCTCAGCAACAGCGGGCGCGGGCCTCGGCCGAATGTGCGCGCTGTCTCGCGCTCCAACCACTGCAGTTTGTCGAGTACGTCGGGCCAGCGCGCGTCCAGCGCGTGATCGTCGCCCGCCAGCCAGGCCGCGCACACATCGGTGGGCAGGCAGAACGCCGGTGGTACGGGCAGTCCGTGAAAGCGCATCAGGTTGATGCCAAATCCCTTGCTGCCAAGCGCTTCACGGGACATTTCGCAACTGCCGTCGAGCAGTACGACCCCGTCTTGGCCAAGGCCGGTCCTGGCATCACCACCGGTCACCCGCGTCATGTAGGGGAGCATGCCAGATGTCGACCCCGGTCTGCTGTGGATGGTCGAATTAGTTAATCATTTAGTCTTATGCTGTCACCCGGACTAGACCGCGAGCGCTCGCGGTCGACAGGAGGAGGTCACGTGAAGGTTCGTCTCGAACGAGCGAAGTGCGTGGGCCACGCACAGTGCTACGCCGTCGACCAGGAGTTGTTCCCCATCGACGATTCCGGCTACTCGATTCTGGAAGCACACGACGTGCGCCCCGAGGACGAGCAGGCCACCCGTGACGGAGTTGCCGCTTGCCCCGAGCTCGCGTTGGTCCTCGAGGACGATTGACGGCCCTTGCCAATTGGACACCCTTCGCGGCACACTGCAACATAGTTAACCAAGTTGACTTTGTGAGGTGTGATGCAGGCTCCTGATTGGCGTCCGAGGCTTGAGTCGTTGCTCGCCGCCTTCCGTCAGCGTCTGGACGACGAGGCCCGGTCGGGCGCCAAGACCGATCGCATCGAGACCGCACGGTCGTGGCACGCCGAACTCGTCGACCACCATCTCGCGGCCCCAGGATGGCCGCGCGACGTCGGCGGTCTCGACCTGTCGCTGGCCGACCAGCTGGACTACTACCAGATGACCACCGACGCCGGTGCGCCCCCGCACCCGTGCCCGCTGTCGTTCATTCTGGCGCCCACCCTGATCGCCCACGGCACCCAGAAACAGAAGGACCGCTTCCTGCGGCCATTGCTGCGCGCCGACGAGTTCTGGTGCCAGGGCTTCTCCGAACCCGGGGCGGGCAGCGATCTGTCGTCGCTGTCCACACGCGCGGTCCGCGACGGTGACGTGTACCGCGTCTCTGGCCAGAAGGTGTGGACGACCATGGCCGACCGGGCGGACTGGATGTTCGCGTTGGTGCGGACGGGCTCCGGTGACCGGCGGGCAGGAGCGGAGCGACCCGGGGAAGAATCAAGACCTTCGGACGGCATCACATACCTGCTGATCCCGATGAACAGCGCGGGCATCACCGTGCGGCCGCTGCGCGACATCAGCGGTGCCGCGCACTTCGCCGAGGTCTTCCTCGACGGCGTCGAGGTGCCCGTCGAGAACGTGGTCGGCGACGAGGGCGCGGGCTGGTCGATCATGCGGACCTCACTCGGCCACGAACGGGCCACCGCCTTTCTGGCCGACGAGTTCAAATACCGCAAGACG
>JAOPWT010000294.1 GCA_025965555.1 Mycobacterium sp. | reverse complement strand
CGCACTTCGTCGCCGGAGTGGGCACCGGCGGGACGATCACCGGCGCAGGCCGCTACCTCAAGGAGGTGTCCGGCGGCGCGGTGAAGATCATCGGCGCCGACCCGGAGGGATCGGTGTACTCGGGCGGGACGGGCAGGCCCTATCTCGTCGAAGGTGTTGGCGAGGACTTCTGGCCGTCGGCCTACGATCCGAGCGTCACCGACGAGATCATCGCGGTCTCCGACGCCGATTCATTCGAGATGACGCGCCGCCTGGCCCGTGAAGAGGCCTTGCTGGTCGGCGGTTCGTGCGGGATGGCTGCGGTGGCCGCCATCCGCGTTGCCGAGCGAGCCGGGCCGGACGCGGTCGTGGTGGTCTTACTTCCCGACGGCGGAAGAGGTTATCTCTCAAAGATTTTCAGCGACGCGTGGATGTCGTCCTACGGCTTCCTGCGCGGCAGGCTCGACGGCTCGATCGAGCAGGCCACGGTCGGAGACGTGTTGCGCCGCAAGTCCGGTGCGCTTCCCGACCTCGTCCACACGCACCCTTCGGAGACGGTGCGCGACGCCATCGGGATCCTGCGCGAGTACGGCGTCTCGCAGATGCCGGTGGTCGGCGCGGAGCCTCCGGTGATGGCAGGCGAGGTCGCCGGAAGCGTTTCAGAACGTGAACTCTTGTCGGCCGTTTTCGAGGGCCGAGCAAAGCTCGCCGACGCCGTTTCTCAGCACATGAGCCCCGCGCTGCCGCTCATCGGAGCCGGCGAACTGGTCAGCACCGCGGCGAAGACCCTGCGCGAATGCGACGCCGTAATGGTCGTCGAGGAGGGCAAACCCGTTGGTGTGCTTACGCGCCACGACATGCTGGGATTCCTGTCGGATGGGAATACGCGCCGGTAGGGCTGCCGCAGGTTGAGTTGCAGACTCTGCACCGAGCCCCGAAATCCGTTAGCAAAGGCAAGGATTCCGGCTTTGCCGGGCGGTGCGACGGCGTGACCGAGTTCGCTTTATGGCCGTCTTTGTGAGCAACTTCTCGGGTAGGGTAACAGCGCTTAGACCCAGCAAATTGATCACTGGAAGGCGTCCATGACCGAGTATCCGCCGCCACCTCCTGGTAACTATCCTCCGCCGCCTCCCGGCAATTACCCGCCACCTCCGGGACCGGGTGGCTTCGGTGGGCCCGGCGGCCCCGGTGGGCCCGGTGGCCCCACGGGTCAACCGGACAGCAATCTGGTCTGGGGGATCCTGGTCACGGTGCTCTGTTGTCTTCCCTTGGGCATCGTGTCGATCGTCAAGGCCACCCAGGTTTCCGGGCTGTGGGGACAGGGTCGCTACGCGGAGGCGCAGCAGGCCGCTGACGACGCCAAGAAGTTCGCCATGTGGGGTGCGATCGCCGGTGTCGTCGTCGGCGTCATCTACCTGATCTTCACGCTGGTCGTTGGCGCCAGCGCCTTCTCGTACTCATAACAAGCGAGTCGATGCTGGAGACGCGCCACTCCTTGGCGCTCGCACCACTCGGCGCCCCGCTCGGTGTAGCGGTGGCAGCCGGGTTGGTGTGTGGTGCCGTCTGGCTGGGCGATCCGATGTCGACGGGCGGCCCGCTCCCGGTGTGTCCGACGAAGGCCTTGTTGGGGATCGACTGTCCGGGATGCGGAAGTCTCCGCATGATCTACTGCCTTCTGCATGGTGACGTCCTTGGCGCGGTCCGCTTCAACGCGCTCGGAGTGGTGTCGGTGTTGTTCCTGCTCTGGGCTTTTGGCGCATGGACCTACGGCCGGATCGTCGATCGAAGGATTGGCAGCTGGCAGCATCACCGGTGGGCCGCGGTCGTGGCACTGGTGCTGGTGTCCGTGTGGTTCGTCGTGCGCAACCTGCCGATGGCACCGTTCACTGCGTTATATGTCTAGCTACCAACGGGATTGCGATCAGCGAGCCCGGAACGAAATCAGCCGAAAGGTGAGACGATCATGACCAACCCGCCGCAGCCGCCCGAAGGTGGCGGCTACCAACCTCCGCCGCAGGGCAACTATCCGCCCCCGGGTGGATACCCACCTCCTCCACCACCGAGCGGCTATCCCCCTCCGCCGCAGGGAGGTTACGGATCGCCGCCACCGCCGAGCGGCTATCCGCCACCGCCGAGCGGCTATCCGGCACCCCCGCCCCAGGGGGGTTACGGAGCACCGCCGCCGCCCGGTTACGGGCCGCCGCAGGGCGGTTACCCGTCACCCGGCGGCTATCCGCCGGTGGGCGGCCCCGGTTTCGGTGGCGCCCCACAGGTCAACGTCGGTGAGGCGTTCTCCTGGGCGTGGAACAAGTTCACCAAGAACGCCGTCGCGCTGATCGTCCCCACGTTGGTCTACGCCATCATCGTCGCTGCGGTGTCCGGCATCTTCTACGGACTGGCCTTCGCCGTCGCACCCAGTGGGGTGAGTTCCTACGATGACTCTGGTTCAGGCTTCAGCTACTCGTACTCGGCCGGCTTCGGATTTGCCAGCTACGCCTTGATCTTCCTGGGCGCCCTGGTGACATTCGTTGTCGTAGGCGCGATTTCGTCTGCCTACTACGCGGGTCTGCTCGACATCGTCAACGGGCAACCGGTGACCATCGGATCGTTCTTCAAGCCGCGGAACGTCGGCAGTGTTCTCATCGCCAGCCTGCTCATCGGGGTGGTCTCGACGATCCTCAGCTTCTGTTTCATCCTCAGCATCGTGATCGGACTCTTCACCCTCTTTGCGACAGTTCTGATCGTCGATCGCAACCTGCCCCCGATCGAAGCCATCAAGACCAGCTTCGAGGCGGTCAAGGCCAATTTCGTCCAGGTGCTGCTGGCGTGGCTGATCATGGGCGTCACCGTGATGGTCGGTGCGCTGCTGTGCGGTGTCGGCCTCATCGTCGCCGTGCCAGTGGCGGCGCTGTTCCAGGTGCACACCTACCGGAAGTTGCTCGGCGGCCCGATCGCACCGCTCACTCCATAGTCGGACCGAAAGCGTTTCGGCAAAGCCATGGGTAGCTGTGCCTCGTCCACTCGCACTCGAACGAAAGCATGGACCACGATGACCAACCCACCGCCCCCTCCGGGCAATTACCCGCCCCCACCGCCGCCGGGAGGTAGCTACCCGCCACCCGAGGGCGGGGGATACCAACCTCCCCCTGCGCCGCCAGCCGGCGGTGGCTACCCGCCGCCTCCGCCCGCGAGCGGCGGATACGCACCTCCGCCACCAATTGGCGGTGGCTACCCGCCGCCGCCGCAGCAAGGCGGCTATGCGCCCGCGCCCAGCGGCACATTCGGTGGCGGTTCACCCGCAGACGCGTACACGCCGTGGCTCACGCGCGTACTCGCCTGGCTCATCGACTGGGCCCCCGTCGCCATCCTTTCGGGCATCGGCTCGATCTTCCTGGTCACCATGCAGAAGGTCGAAACGGTCTGCATCACCGATGATTCCGAGTTCCAGCTCGGCGACTTCTGCGCGAGGGGCAACAACGGTCCGAGCGGGCTGGCGTGGACCCTCTTCGCGGTCGTCGAGATCCTTTCGCTGGCGTACATCGTGTGGAACCTCGGCCTCAAGCAGGGCACCACGGGATCCAGCATCGGCAAGGGCATCATGAGGTTCAAGATCGTCGGGGAGGAGACGGGGCAGCCGATCGGCTTCGGGAAGTCCTTCGTCCGCGAGCTGGTCTACATGATCGCCTACGGCCTCTGCGGCATCGTCTGGATCGTCGCCGTCCTGTTCCCGCTGTGGGATCCCAAGCGTCAGACCCTGGTCGACAAGCTGATGAAGACGGTGGCTCTCCCGCTGTAATCACCTCAATGGCGCCGCATGTCTGCCAACGCGGGCAGGCGGTGCAATCGTTCGACGCCATTCCGGTAGCGTCGGGTGGTCAAACGTCGAGCACGGGAAGAGAAGTCGTGAATCAACCCGGTCAGGTTCTGCCGCTTGCCACTAGCGCCTACACCTCGTGGGTGGCGCGCGTGCTGGCCTCGATGATCGACGCCATCCCGCTCGTGGTCCTCTTCGGCATCGGTGTCGGCATCGAGTTGGGCACTCGGACGACGCTGTGTGCCAGCAACACGACCCAGTACGACATCGCCCCCTTCTGCGCCACGGGGAACACGACCGCCGGGGTGGTGGCGCTTCTGGTGTCCTTCGCGATCGGCATCGTCTACCTGCTCTGGAACTACGGCTTCCGCCAAGGCAGGACCGGGTCCAGCCTCGGCAAGACCGTGATGAAGTTCAAGGTCGTCAGCGAGCGGACGGGGCAGCCGATCGGATTCGGCATGTCGGTCGTCCGTCAGTTCGCCCATGCACTCGACTCGCTCGTCTGCAACGTCGGCTACCTCTTCCCGCTCTGGGATGCCAAGCGGCGGACGATCGCTGACATGGTGATGAAGACGGTGTGCCTGCCGAAGCAGTGACCCCGGCTGACTGGCCGGCCCGTCAGCGGAAGGCGCTGACGCCTGTCAGCGCCTCGCCGATGACCAACTGGTGCACCTCCGAGGTGCCCTCGTAGGTCAGCACGGACTCGAGGTTGTTGGCGTGTCGGATGACCGGGTACTCCAGCGTGATCCCATTGGCGCCCAATAGCGTTCGACACTGACGGGCAATCTTGATCGCTTCCCGAACGTTGTTGAGCTTGCCGACGCTGACCTGCTCTGGCTTGATCTTGCCGTCGTCCTTGAGCTTGCCCAGGTGCAGTGCCAGCAGTTGCGCCTTGCCCAGTTCGACTGCCATGTCGGCGATCTTGGCCTGGGTCAGCTGATATCCGGCCAGTGGCTTCTCGAACACCTCGCGCGTGCCGACGTAGTCCAGCGTCGTCTCCAGGCAGTCGCGGGCCGCGCCGACCGAGCCGAAGACGATGCCGAACCGCGCCTCGGAAAGGCATGCCAGCGGCCCCGACAACCCCCGTGCTCCAGGCAGTTTCGCATCGGCGGGCAGACGGACGTCATCTAGGCTGAACTCAGAGGTGACCGAGGCTCGCAGGGACATCTTGTGGGTCATCTCGCGGGCGCTGAATCCCGGCGTGGACGTGGGTACGGCGAATCCGATGACACCCTCGTCGGCGCGTGCCCACACGATTGCCACGTCGGCGATCGACGCGTTGGTGATCCACATCTTCGATCCGTTGAGGATCCAGTCCGACCCGTCGCGGCGTGCCGTGGTCCGCATGCCGCCGGGATTGGAGCCGAAGTCCGGTTCCGTCAGCCCGAAGCAGCCGATCAGCTCGCCTGCGGCCATCCCTGGCAGCCATTGCTCGCGCTGCTCCTCGCTGCCCCAGTGGTGGATGGCGAACATCGCGAGCGACCCCTGGACCGACACCAGGCTGCGCAGTCCGCTGTCGACGGCCTCGAGTTCCTGGCACACCAGGCCGTACGCGGTGGCCGACGATCCGCTGCAGCCGTACCCCTGCAGGTGCATGCCGAGAAGACCCAGCTTGCCGATTTCGACGGCCAGGTCGCGGACGGGGACCTCGCCGGTCTCGAACCACTCGGCGATGTGTGGGCGCAGCCGCTGCTCGCCGAACTGCCGCACCATCGTGCGCAGCTCGAGGTCCTCGGGCGTCAGCAGCGAGTCAAGGTCGAGGAGAGTTTCGATCGTGGTGGCCATGCTGTTTGTTCTACACCGGCGCTCGGGCGGAGCTGGCAGCGTTACCCTGATCGACGATGAGTGAGCAGCGTTCCAAGGCAGACGCCTACCGCGCCTACGGCCCAGCGACGAGGGCCATCCACGCCGGCTACCGGCCCGATCCGGCCACCGGCGCCGTCAATGCGCCCATCTACGCGAGCTCCACGTTCGCGCAGGACGGCGTCGGCGGCCTGCGCGGCGGCTTCGAGTACGCCCGCACCGGCAACCCGACCCGCTCGGCGCTCGAGGCCGGGCTGGCGGCCATCGAGGGTGGCACCTTCGGGCGGGCGTTCAGCTCGGGGATGGCCGCCACCGACTGCGCGCTGCGCGCCCTGCTGCGCCCCGGCGACCACGTCGTCATCCCCGACGACGCGTACGGCGGCACCTTCCGGCTGATCGACAAGGTGTTCACGCACTGGGGCGTCACGCATACCCCGGTCGCGCTCTCCGATCTCGACGCCGTGCGCGCCGCGATCACGCCTGCGACCCGACTGGTCTGGGTGGAGACGCCGACGAACCCGCTCCTGTCGATCGCCGACATCGCCGGGATCGTTCAGCTGGCGTCGGCCTCCGGGGTAAAGGTCTTGGTCGACAACACCTTTGCCTCACCGGCCCTGCAGCAGCCGCTGGCGCTGGGTGCCGACATCGTCCTGCACTCCACGACGAAGTACATCGGCGGGCACTCCGACGTCGTCGGCGGCGCCCTGGTGACCGACGACCAGGAACTCGACGACGCCTTCGCCTTTCTGCAGAACGGCGCGGGCGCCGTGCCTGGTCCGTTCGACGCCTACCTGACCATGCGCGGGCTGAAGACCCTCGTCCTGCGCATGCAGCGACACAGCGAGAACGCGGCTCGGGTGGCCGAGTTCCTCGCCGAACATCCTGCGGTCGACACGGTGCTCTATCCCGGCCTGCCGAGCCATCCCAACCACGACGTCGCGGCGCGCCAGATGTCCGGCTTCGGGGGCATGGTGTCGGTGCGCATGAAGGGCGGTCGCGAGGCCGCACAGCAATTGTGTGCGCGCACCGACATCTTCATCCTCGCCGAATCGCTCGGCGGCGTGGAGTCGCTGATCGAGCACCCCGGCGCGATGACCCACGCGTCCACCGCGGGGTCCCAACTCGAGGTGCCCGACGACCTGGTTCGGCTGTCCGTCGGCATCGAGGACGCCGCCGATCTGCTCGGTGATCTGGAGCAGGCACTACGAAAGGGTTGAGCGCAGCGCCGACGCGGTGACCGCCAAATTGATCTCCGGCAGCGCCGTCGGATACTCGTTTACCCAACCTCCGCTGGCGATTTCGGTCGCCCGGGAATGCACCCAGCGCCAACCGCGGTCGTTGAGGCTCAGTAGCGCGCCGAGGCCGTCGGCGGCATGCAACACGGTGACGATCGCTGCCGTCGCCGGTGTGGGCGGACGCCCGTCGAACAACGCCGACAGCAGATCGGTACGCGCCATCGCCACCCGGTCGCGGTGGATCAGCGGCCACGCGTAGAGCGGGCTGAACCGCTTGGAGGGCACCCGCACCCGTCTGATCTGCCCAAGCCGCTCCAGGTGCAGGGCTACGTTCTCCTGCACGCCCTTGCCGACCTTGGACACGGCGCTGGACGGCTGTAACGGCTGCTTCCGCAGAATCTGGAACGCTGGCTCGACGACCTCGTCAGTCGGGCCGCCTGCCGTCAATGCGACCAGCCTGCCTGCTTCGACGGCGTCACCGGGGACGGCGGGCCGCACGCGGCAGGCGTACGCCAGATCCAGCAGCACACCGGCAGCCAGAACGCGTTCCCGCCGCGCGCGCTCCAGCGCGGGTTGCGCCGTCGCATTGTCCAGCAGCAGAAGAAAGAGGTCTTCGGCGATCTGCGCCATGCACGGACCGTAGATCACCCAATCGCCGGCTGGAGGATCAGGTCAGGAGTGGTAGGGCTCCGCGCTCAGCAGTTCGACCTCGATGGTGCTGCCGTTGGGCACGACGTAGCTGCGCTTTTCGCCGACCTTCGCGTCGATGATGGCGCCGCCGAGCGGAGACTTCGGCGAGTAGACCTCGAGCTTGCCGTCGGTCACGCCCTCCTGGCGCGTTCCGATCAGGAACGTCTCGACGTCGCCGCCGTCGACGAACTTGACCTTCACGACCGAACCGGGCAGCGCCACGCCGGACTGCTTGGGGGCTTCGCCCACCTTGGCGTTGTTCAACAACTCCTGGAGCTGGCGGATCCGGGCTTCTTGCTGGCCTTGATCTTCACGAGCCTGGTGGTAGCCGCCGTTCTCGCGAAGGTCGCCCTCCTCGCGGCGATCGTTGATCTCGGCAGCGATGATCGGTCGATTCGCGATGAGCTGGTCGAGCTCGGCCTTCAGCCGGTCGAATGCCTCTTCGGTCAGCCAGGTGACCTGGGTGTCGGTCATGTCGCGCTCCTGTCTTCGTCTCGCGCTGTCTGCGTGGGAAAGTTCTGCGTGTATTGCCGCGATCGCAGGCGCTGAGAAGCGCATTAAAGCAGCAATACACGGCTCCGTCAGGAACCGTGTACGTCATCCATGGTAGCACCGCCAGGGCTTCCGATTTTCACGTATTGGCTGTTCGGCGTTCTCCGATTGGTTGCCCGACGGATCGTCGGACCAAACGTCCTCAGGGTGCGACGAGGTAGCCGGGTACGTCGGTTCCGCAGCCTTAGACGTCGCCGACGACCGGCGGCCGTGCCGAGTTGTCCAAGGCGGTGACCTGCACCGGTGCCTGCTTCGACGGCGGCACGAGTACTTCGCGCCGTCCGGTCTCGGCGCCATCGATGGACCTGGCGCGAATGATGCACACCACCGCGCGCGACGGGTCCTTGCGGGTGACGCTGATGGTGACTTGCACGGTCTCGCCGTCGATCAGCTGATAGCCCCCGAGCTCGCCCTTGACCTCGCCCGTGCCGAGCCGCTGATAGGCGACGAGGGCGAGGGCCACGCCCGCCGCGATGATGAGCACCGACAGGATCACCACCGCCCGGCGGCGGGACCGCCGGGTGAGCCGTTGCCGCCCATAGCGGGCGGCGGGGCGCTCGATCATGAGAAGTTGACCCCTCCGTACGAAGGTCTGCGTGGGTCTGAGTTCGGATGGTGCGACTAAGACTGGAACTATAGGGGCACCCGTAGTGGTTGAACCGTGACGACCATGGCAAGCGATCAGGTACCGAAGAAGTAAGGCACACGTGAGCGAACTGCGTTTGATGGCGGTCCACGCCCACCCGGACGACGAGTCGAGCAAGGGCGCGGCCACGATGGCCCGCTACGTCGACGAGGGTGTCCGCGTGAAGGTGGTGACGCTGACAGGTGGCGAGCGTGGCGACATCCTCAACCCGGCCATGGATCTGCCCGAGGTGCACGGCCGGATCCACGAGATCCGGATCGACGAGATGGCCAGGGCCGCTGCGATCCTCGGTGTCGAGCACCAATGGCTCGGGTTCGTCGACTCGGGGCTGCCGGAGGGCGATCCGCTGCCGCCGCTGCCCGAAGGGTGTTTCGCACTGGTGCCGCTGGTCGAGTCCACCGAACGGCTGGTCCGGTCGATCCGCGAGTTCAAGCCGCACGTGCTGACCACGTACGACGAGAACGGCGGGTACCCGCACCCCGACCACATCCGCTGCCATCAGGTGTCGATGGCCGCCTACGAGGCCGCCGCCGACTACCGGCTCTATCCGGACGCGGGGCAGCCGTGGAGCGTCTCGAAGCTGTACTACAACCACGGATTCCTGCGAAAGCGGATGCAGCTGTTCCAGGACGAGTTCGCCAAGAACGGCGAGGTGGGCCCGTTCGAGAAGTGGCTCAAGGACTGGGATCCGGAGCTCGACGTCACGGCCAATCGGATCACCACGAGTGTCGAGTGCGCGAAGTACTTCGCTCAGCGTGACGACGCCTTGCGCGCGCACGCCACCCAGATCGACCCGAAGAGCTTCTTCTTCACCACCCCCATGGAGTGGCAACAGCGTCTGTGGCCCACCGAGGAGTACGAACTCGCTCGGTCGCGCATCCCAGTGACGCTGCCCGAGGACGACCTCTTCGCAGGGATCGAACCGTGACCGACACCTTCGTCATGATCGCCGGTCTGCTGGCCGACGAGACCCCGCGTGACACCGGGCCGGACTTCGGCAAGGCCAGCCCGTTTGGGCTCGTCGTCGTGGTGATCCTGCTCATCGCGACCTTCCTGCTGGTGTGGTCGATGAACAAGCAACTCAAGAAGCTGCCGGAGTCGTTCGATCCCGAGAGCCCAGAACCGGACCAGGCGGTCGACGACGGAACGGTCGGCGACCCGGGCGAGCCCGGCCTCGCGCAGGGTGGGCGTCCAGACGGTGGGGGTTAACGCTCTCGGGGCGGCCACCAGCCCGTATCTGCGCCAGCACGCGGACAATCCCGTGCATTGGCAGCAGTGGACGCCGGAGGCGCTCGCCGAGGCGGTCGCTCGCGACGTGCCGATCCTGCTGTCGATCGGCTACGCGGCGTGTCACTGGTGCCACGTGATGGCCCACGAGTCCTTCGAAGACGACGACGTCGCCGCGGCGATGAACGCACATTTCGTCTGCATCAAGGTCGATCGCGAGGAACGCCCCGATCTCGATGCCGTCTACATGAATGCGACCGTCGCGCTGACCGGTCAGGGCGGCTGGCCGATGACGTGTTTCCTGACACCGGACGGGCGGCCGTTCTTCTGCGGCACGTACTACCCGAAGGTCGGCTTCCTGCAGCTGCTGGACGCCGTTGTCGACACCTGGCGGCATCGTCGCGCCGAGGTGGAACAAGCCTCCGACGACATCGCGGGCGAGCTGAGGTCGATGGCGTCGGGCCTGCCTGGCGGGGGTCCGGCGCTCGAACCCGCGGTGTGCGACCACGCGGTGGCGAGCGTGCTGTCCGAGGAGGACGTCGTCCGCGGTGGGTTCGGTCGGGCACCGAAGTTCCCGCCATCGGCGCTCTTGGAGGCGCTGCTGCGAAACTACGAGCGGACCGGCGACAGTCGCGTGCTGGCGACCGTCGAGCGGACGTGCGGCGCCATGGCCCGCGGCGGTATCTACGACCAACTCGCAGGCGGTTTCGCCCGCTACAGCGTCGATGCGTCGTGGGTGGTGCCGCATTTCGAGAAGATGCTCTACGACAACGCGTTGCTGCTGCGGGTCTACGCACACTGGGCGCAGCGTTCCGGAAAACCGTTGGCGCGCAAGGTTGCCGACGAGACGGCCAGGTTCATGGTGCGCGACCTCGGCGACGGCGGCATGTTCACCTCGTCACTGGACGCCGACGCGGACGGCGTGGAGGGCCTCACCTACGCGTGGACGCCAGGACAGTTGCGCGACGTCCTCGGCGACGACGACGGAAGTTGGGCCGCCGAGCTTTTCGCGGTCACCGACGCCGGCACCTTCGAACACCGCACTTCGGTGCTGCAGCTGCCCAGCGACCCCGACTCGCTCTCTCGCTTCGTTCGGGTGCGTACTGCGCTGCTCGCCGCGAGGCTCGGTCGCCCGCAGCCGGGGCGCGACGACAAGGTCGTGACGGCATGGAACGGCTTCGCGATCACCGCACTCGCCGAGACGTCGGTGGCGTTGGACCCGCCCGAATTCCTGCACGCCGCAACGCAATGCGCACGATCGATCGTCGACCTCCACCTCGTCGACGGCAGACTGCGGCGCGCGAGCCTCGGCGGCCGGGTGGGGGAGAGTGCGGCCATCCTCGAGGACTACGCCGGGTTGGCCACCGGACTGCTGACGCTGTACCAGCTGACCGGCGAACCCGACTGGCTCGCGGTGGCCACCGGTCTGCTCGACGTCGCGCTCGATCACTTCGCCGATCCCGAGCGGCAGGGTCGCTGGTTCGACACCGCCGACGACGCCGAGCAGTT
This sequence comes from Mycobacterium sp., assembly GCA_025965555.1. GTDB lineage: Bacteria > Actinomycetota > Actinomycetes > Mycobacteriales > Mycobacteriaceae > Mycobacterium. The sequence goes on along the minus strand of JAOPWT010000294.1, from coordinate 6,673 downwards.
GATGGTGCGGCCATCGGATCCGATCGATGGTGCCACGCCGTCGGGGGCCTCGCTGATCACCGAGGCGCTCCAGCTCGCGGCGCACCTGGCCGGGGCCGACCGGGCTGACCGGTATTCCTCGGCGGCGGCCGCGTCCCTCGCCGCGGCGACACCGATCCTGGTCAAACTTGCACGCTCGGGCGGTCATTGGCTGGCCGTCGCCGAGGCCGACGTCCGCGGGCCCATCCAGATTGCGGTCGCCTGCGACCCCTCCGACTCGGCGTTGTTGGCCGCCGCCCGCCGGTTGGCCCCCGGCGGCGCCGTCGTCATTGGGGGCGCAGTCGACTCGTCTGAGTTGCTGCACGGCCGCGACCGCATCGGTGGGCGCGATGCCGCGTACGTGTGCCGTGGTCGCGTGTGCGACCTGCCCGTCACGACGGCCGAAGATCTCGCTGACGCGCTTGGTGCCGGCGTGTAGCGTGCGGCACATGCCGAGCGCCGACAACGCCAACACCGTCCGCACGTATCTCGACCTCGTCGCCAAGGGGCAGGCGGACGACATCGCCCAGCTCTACACCGACGACGCGACGGTCGAGGATCCGGTCGGCGGTGAGGTACACATCGGGCGCCAGGCGATCCTCGGTTTCTACCGGGGGCTCGCCGGCACCAAGGGCGAGACCGAGGTGGTCACGCTTCGCGCGCTCGGCCACGAGGTGGCGTACTTCTGGAAGTTGACGGTCGACCTCGGCGAGGGCGCCAAGATGCGCATCGACATCATCAGCGTCATGACGTTCGACGACGAGGCGAAGATCACCTCGATGAAGGCCTACTGGGGCCAGGAGAACATCACCCAGTTGTAGCGATCAGGTTAGCCGCTGAAGACGGCGAACCACATCGCGATGTAGTGGCAGATCGCCGCCACCGCCGTGCACGCGTGGAAGAACTCGTGGTGACCGAACGTCGTCGGCCACGGGTTGGGCCACTTGAGGCCGTACAACACCCCGCCGATGCTGTAGAGCGCGCCGCCGACGATGAGCAGGACCAACGCCGCAACACCCGCGCCGTGCATGATCGGCACGATGAAGAACGCGGCGACCCAGCCGAGCAGCAGGTACAGCGGCACGCCGACCCAGGCGGGTGCCGAGGGCCAACACATCTTCAGCAATACGCCGGCGATGGCGCCGGCCCAGACGATCCAGAACAGCACCATGCCCTGGTCGGACGGCAGAGCCAACAGGGCGAACGGCGTATAGCTGCCCGCGATGAACACGAAGATCATCGAATGATCCAGGCGCTTCATCCACTTGCGCTTGGTCGGCGACACCCAGGTCACCCGGTGGTAGGTGGCGCTGACGGCGAACATCGCCACGATCGTGAACGTGTACAGCAGCGTGGCGAGCCCGGCGCGGGTGCCCTCCAGCGCCCACGACACCGACACCAGCGCGGCGCCCGCGATGGTCGCGACGACCGCCGAGTAGAGGTGAATCCAGCCGCGGGCGCGTGGCCTTCCGAAGAACTGCGCCACACCGTCGGCGACGGCTTCTGGAAGATCTTCCGCCTCTTGACGCGTGACGGCCGGCGGATCCGAGTCCGTCGTGTCGATCGAAGTGGCCATGTCGCCTCCGCTATCTGGCATGGGTGTACCCGAACGTCACAGTAGTCTTGATCCTCGTGGAACTCATTCCCCCGCGACTCAAGGAACCGGCCTACCGGGTCTATGAGGCGCGGCTGCGCCATCAGCTGGCGCGATCCAAATCCCAACTGCCAAGGCACATCGCAGTGCTGTGCGACGGCAACCGGCGTTGGGCACGTGACGAGGGTCACGAAGACGTCAGCTACGGCTACCGAATGGGCGCCGCCAAGATCGCCGAAATGCTCCGCTGGTGTCAGGAAGCCGGCGTCGAGATGGCGACCGTGTACCTGCTGTCGACGGAGAATCTGCAGCGCGACCCCGCCGAACTCGCCTCGCTCATCGACATCATCACCGGCGTCGTCGAGGAGATCTGCGCGCCCGTCAACCACTGGAGCGTGCGCACGGTCGGCGATCTCGAGCTGCTCGGCCAGGAGTCGGCGCGACGACTGCGCGACGCCGTGGACAGCACTGTCGGCGCGGCATCGGGAGCCTTCCACGTCAACGTCGCGGTCGGATACGGGGGACGGCAGGAGATCGCCGACGCGGTGCGTGCCCTGCTCGGCAAGAAGGTCGCCAACGGCGCGACGGTCGAGCAGCTCATCGAATCCGTCACGGTCGACGCGATCTCGGAGAACCTCTACACGTCCGGCCAGCCCGACCCCGATCTGGTGATCAGGACCTCGGGCGAGCAACGGCTGTCGGGATTTTTGCTATGGCAGAGCGCGTACTCGGAGATGTGGTTCACCGAGGCCCACTGGCCTGCTTTCCGGCGCGTCGACTTCCTGCGGGCGTTGCGCGACTACACGCTGCGAGACCGGCGTTACGGCCACTAGTCCCATGGAAGACTGAACACGTGGCTGCGATGTCCGCGCCTGTGTTCGCCCTGAGCTGGTGGCTCGGGCTGTACCTGTTGGCGCGCGATCCCCGCAAACCGGTTCTCGTCCTCGCCGCGATCGGACTGACCAGTTTCGCCGTCGTGGTGGCGCTCGACGCCGTCCGTCACCTGAGCGCGTCGCATGCGGCGGTCCTCAGCCACGTCGAGGTGTACCTCGTGGTCGTGCCCGGAGTGGCGTGGTTCGCGGTGCTGCTGGAACTGTCGCGACCGGGCGACACGTGGCGCAGCCGGGCTGGCGAGCTGCTGATGGTCGCGGTCGTGGCAGCGCTGGCCCTGGCGGGCGCCGCGATGGCGGGCTCGGTCGACGGGCCGCTGCGCACCGGACACTGGGTGATGTTCGCCGTAATCTCGCTCGCCACGCTCGGCGCGATGGTCAAGGCGCTCACCGCCGGACGCAGGCCCAGCTCGGTGACCGGAGTGGCCGTCGTCGCCACGCTGTTCTTCGCACTCGGCAACGCCATCCTCGTCATCCCCCTTGGGCTGGTGCCGAGTTGGTTGGCGTTGGCGTCCACCGGTTTCGACGTCCTGTTGCTCGGCGTCGCCGTCGCGCTGTGGGACGCCTTCGACGAAGGCCAGGCGCTGCGGGCCGACATGCTGCGATCGTTCATCGGCAGCGTCGTCGTCGCCGTGCTCTTCGGTGGGCAGGTGCTCATCGGCATGGCGGTCACCGACGAGCACGCCGCGCTGTCGGTGCTGCTGTTCACCAGCCTGGCCGTCGCGATCGGGATCAACGTCATGGCCGACCCGCTGGCAGGGGTGTTGGACCGGCTCGCGTTCTCCAGATCACCGGCCCTTCGCGCCGACCGCGCCACGCTGCGCCGCACCGAGGCCGCTTTGCCGTTGCGGTCGGACAGCCCGCTCGACGGTGTCGACGACGAGACGTTCGTCCGGCTCACCCGCCGGGCGCTCGGACACTACGGGGACCTGTCGAAGCTTGTCGCCAGCCCGCTGACGGCGCTGCCGATCGTCGCCGAGCGGCTGGCTCGCCGCGGTGCCCCCGATCAGCCGCTGGAAAGGGCCAATGAGCTGAGGGCGTTGCTGGCCGATCGCATCGCCGCGCTGAAGCCCCGCGACTGCGGCGACTTCGGCATCACCGAGCAGTGGCGCCACTACAACTCGCTGTACTTCCCCTACGTCGTCGGAGTGCGGGCGTACGCGCAGAACGCGACGGCCGCGGGTCTCGATCCTGTCGCGAAGCAGGCGTGGCAGTGGTTCGTCACCGAGGTACCGCAGCGCTCGCTGCACAACTGGCAGAACGCGGCGGCCCGCGTCATCGCCGCCGATTTGCGCGGCACGCCCGTGCCCTCGACGCCTTGACCTGCCCTTGGCAGTGATTGGCAGCGTTAGGCGTCGATCTGGCAGTAGGTCCTGAGCATCGTCGGTGGTGTCCCTGAAGACACCTCAACGCCGAGGAGCCCCATGACCGCCACCATCACCACCCGACCGCTGTCCGACAGTTCGGACTCCCTGTTGCGCTTCGCACTTCGGGCCGACGCCACCGGCTGCGCAGGCCTCGGTCTGCTCGTCGCGATGGCCGCCGATGCACTGTCGCGGCTATCCGGTCTCTCGTCCTCGTCGGAATGGATCGCGGGCGCCGCACTCGTCGCCTACGGCGTGGCTCTGTACGTCTTGGCGGCGGCACCGTTCGTCCGGCGCGTCGGTGTCGGCGTCGTCGTCGCCAACGTGGTGTTCGCGGTCACCGCCGTCGCAGTCCTGGTGGCAGGCGTCCTGCCGCTCACCGGAAGCGGCGTCGTGATGATGCTTTGCACCGTCGCCGCCACCCTCGGGCTGGCGTACCTGCAGTACCTCGGAGTCTGCCGTCTGGCGTGACCCCCCGCAGACCCGGTGCGCGGCCGGCCGGCGCAAGAGGTTACGGCGGGCGGCCCGCACCGGTTTCACAGTTATCACCAACCACGAAGGGAAGTTTCATGACCACCACCGCATTGCCCACCACCGCCGCCAAGGACGCGTTCCTACGGTTCGCCATGCGACTCGACGCCGTGCTCACCGGCCTCATGGGCATCGGAGGCGTCGCACTGGCGCCCCGCATCGCCGAACTGTCGGGGACCACACCCGCGATCGAGTACTCGGTCGGCGCCTTCTTCATCGCCTACGGCGTCGCGGTGTACGGCCTGTCCCTGACGACACACGTCCGGACGCCAGGCGTCGTCGTGGTGATCGGCAACGTCGTCTACACGGCCGCGGTGATCGCGATCGTCCTCGCGAGCGTCTGGCCGCTGACGACCATGGGCGTCGTGCTGACCCTGGGCAGTGGCGTCTACACGTTGGTGATGGCCGACCTGCAATACCTGGGTCTGCGCCGCCTGCGCGCCTGACGCCTTGACTCCGCCGAACGTGGATTACCCCCACGCTTTCCTCGCGGAAAGCGTGGGGGTAATCCACGTTCGGCGGAGGTTCAGAGCTTGCGGAGGCGCAGGCGGTTGATCGCGTGGTCGGCGTCCTTGCGCAGCACCAGGGTGGCGCGGGGGCGCGTCGGGAGAATGTTCTCGATGAGGTTGGGCCGGTTGATCGAATGCCAGATGTCGCGGGCCGCGAACACCGCCTGCTCGTCGGTCAGCGTCGAGTAGTGATGGAAGTGCGACTGGGGGTCGGCGAACGCACCTGCGCGCATCGCCAGGAAGCGCGAGACGTACCAACCCTCGATGTCCTCGATGCGGGCGTCGACGTAGACCGAGAAGTCGAAGAGGTCCGACACCATCAGGGCGGGGCCGGTCTGGAGCACGTTGAGACCCTCGAGAATGAGGATGTCGGGGTGCTTGATGACCATCTGCTCGCCGGGGACGATGTCATAGAGCAGATGCGAATACACCGGCGCGCACACCTGATCGGATCCCGATTTGACCGCCGTGACGAACCGCATCAGCCCGCGGCGATCGTAGCTCTCCGGAAAACCTTTGCGGTGCATGAGGTTTCGCCGCGACAGTTCGGCGTTCGGGTAGAGGAAGCCGTCGGTGGTGACGAGGTCGACGCGGGGATGGTGCTCCCACCGCGCCAGCAGCGCCTGCAGCACGCGGGCCGTCGTGGACTTGCCGACGGCGACGCTGCCCGCCACCCCGATGACGAACGGCACCGGGCGGTCGGGATTCTGCTGCGGCTCGCCGAGGAATTCGGCGGTGGTCGCGAACAGTCGCTGGCGCGCGGCCACCTGCAGATGGATGAGCCGGGCCAGCGGCAGATAGACCTCTTCGACTTCCAGCAGGTCCAGTTGTTCGCCGAGGCCGCGAAGTCCGAGCAGTTCACTCTCGGTCAGCTTCAACGGAGTCGACATGCGCAGCGAACGCCACTGACTCCGGTCGAACTCGACGTACGGACTCGGCTCGCTCGTCCGCGCCATGAGCCCAGTGTTGCACTTACGGTTGTGGGCATGCCTAACGGGATGGACTCAAGCACGGTGATTCGCGAGTATCTGCTCCTCGGTTTGAGGTTCGACCGGGTCGAGGAGGGCTACGTCGACTCGTACACTGGGGACCCCGCGCTGCGCGTGGTCGTCGCGTCAGAACCGCCTCCGGACCCGGCCGACCTCGGCCGCCAGGCGGAGCGGCTGATCACCGAACTGCCCGGCGCCGACGACCTCGATCCCCAACGGGCCGACTACATCGCCGCACATCTGCGGGCGCTGGCGTGCGCCGGACGCAAGTTCGCCGGCGAGGACGTCGGCTTCGTGCAGGAAGTGCACGACTACTTCGACGTCGACATCGTCAAGGGCGACCCCGACCGGTACCGCGAGGCGCATCGCAAGCTCGACGAGGCACTGGGCGGGACCGGCGACCTCGCCGAGCGCATGCAGACCTACCGCAGTGGCGAGGAGATCCCGCCGGAGCGGCTCGAGGAGTGCATCCGCGCGTTCTCCAGCGCGCTGCGCGACATCGTTCGCGCCGACTTCCCACTGCCGGACTCCGAGACCATCGACTACGAGATCGTCACCGACAAGCCGTGGTCCGGTTTCAACTACTACGAGGGCGACTACCGGTCGACGGTCGCCGTCAACGCCGACCTCAAGCAGCAGATGTCGGGTCTGCCGCGACTCGTCGCGCACGAGTCCTACCCCGGCCACCACACCGAGCACTGCCGCAAGGAAGCAGGACTCGTCGAGGGGCAGGGCCAGACCGAGCAGACGATCTTTCTGGTCAACACCCCGCAGTGTC
>JAOPWT010000284.1 GCA_025965555.1 Mycobacterium sp. | reverse complement strand
TGACCTCCGACTGGCCCGCAGGTGTTTCTGCCCCCCAGCTCACCTCTTCGCCGTCATTGTCGCCAGGCGAGTATCCGACAAACGGTGGCGCGGCTGACCTTAAGCGTCGCGGCGATGGTGCTGGCCGACTCACCGCTGGCGTGCACCCGCTGCGCCAGAGCCAGCTCGGACGGGTCTAGCGCCTTCGGGCGACCGACATGCTGCGCCGCCGCGTGAACGTTCTCCTGGTTGCCGAGGCTGTACTGCAATCCGCGACTTCTCGCCGCCAATCAGCAGTCTTGAAAGATCTTCTGCCACTACCTATTTCGGGTCGGACGCAACGACGTCGGATCACCTAGCGATTGAGGCCGGGTGCGTTCTCGGAGTTCCCCGCGCCTCCGGAGTTGCCCGGAGGCAGACGCGTGACACTTACACCGGCGCACCCGGAGCCGGCCGCCGTGCGGAGGCATCCGGCCGCTGCCATGCATAGACGTCCGTTGCGCCACGCGCGGTACTCAGCAGCCACTCGCCAATTAACAACAAACGAGGACGAATCCCTGCACTTACGACTTTCCGGCCGGCCGCAATCGACTGGGCGGCAAGCAGATCGAGACGAAGTCGCGATCGCAACGCGGGGGGGTCGAACGCGTTGTTGTGGTTGCCCGGTTCAGCGAATAACTGCACCAACATCCTGTAGACCATCGATGACCCCGACGGGTCATCGGCCGCACTGCATCCAGGTTCGCGCTGTCCGTCCGCACCCGTGCCCTTGGCCACCCAGCGGTGATCTGGGCTGGCGACACCGTCGGCACAAAAGTCTGATGATTTCTCACGCTAATGTCATTTTGGCCATCGAGATGTCGGAGCCAGTCGCGTTGAAGATCACCGTCGTCAACTCATGAGGCTGGAACATTAGATCAAGGATTGAAGGGAGCGCTGGTGCGCCGCCGATGCACGGCCATTGGCAAGCCCGCGGGCCCGCAGGGCCTACACCGGTAGATCCGTCGACGACGAGGCAAGGACTAGGGAGATGGCAAAGCGGGACGATGTCGAGGTAGAGGTCTCGCCAGCGCGGACTTTGCGTGTGTCGAGCGCGAGTCGCATTGTATTCCAGCGACGGAAACCACGCCAGCGATAACGAAGCTCGAACTCGTCAAGTACACGATTGCGGTAAGCGAGCCACTTCTACGCGTATTGCTGCAGCGCCCAACGGCTTTGGAGCGATGGCCCAACGGTGTGCATCCCGGGATGCACTTGGGACGAGGCGCAGACGACGGCGGCTTCTATCAAAAGCGCATGATCCGAGCGGCGCCGGATTACGTCGAAGGTGTGGAGATCACCTTCCCTTCGGGAAGAACCGCTCGGGAAGTCTGCCCGACCGAACCTGCGGTGCTGGCCTGGTGCACCCAGATGGGCACCATCACTTTTCATCCATGGCCGGTGCGGCGAACAGATGATCCGAGTTCTGTTGATAAACCGGACGAGTTGCGGATCGATCTGGATCCCGAGCCGGGCACCACATTCCGTGACGTCGTCAGAGTGGCGCTCGCAGCTCGCGACTTGCTCAATGAGCTTGGGATGATGGGGTACTGCAAGACGTCCGGCGGCCGTGGTGTGCTCTTTCGGCATGATCAGCGGCGTGGCTGTCCTCGGCGCCATGCAGGTCAGCCAGCCGGCGACCTCGCGAACTGGATGATCCCAGGCCACATGGTCAAAGGTATGGGTGGGCAATGGATCTGGTACACGGCGCCCGACGAGTAATCGTGTTGACCCACCACGTGTCAAAATGCGGCGGACCCCAGCCTGATGGAAGGCAATGCCTTTCATATTGGGCGGCAGCGGTTTTCACGGTGCGTCCGGCGGACACCACTGCGGAACCGAAGATTCCGGCTAGCAGGGGCATGTGACGGATGTCAGCGGTGATGCAGCGGGTTTGTTGCGCCGCAATCCTGTGGGGTCTACCGATCATGGAGTGCACCATGCGCATCAGATTGACCTTCGTTGCACCGCTGCTGGTGGCCGGCGCCGCCGTCGTTGCCGTCAGCGCGGCCCCGATTGCCGCCGCGGCTCCGGTTAACCCTCCCGCTCAGCAGTCCTGCGCCACGAGCGGGCCCGGAACACTCTGCCAATCACCCGGCAATGTCCAGATCAACGACGCACCGCCGCCCGTCAGCTTTTATCCCTATGGCGGCGAAGCCGGTCTGCTCTGAGTCGGCGGTCTGTGCACCGTCGCACCTGATCAACCGACGGCTTTCCCGCCTGATGACGCCAGGCAACACGGCTGCAATCAGCCGCGCTCGACTGCGGCGTTCCCATAGCGGCTGCCCCGGTGACCACCATCACCACTGACTAGCTTGAGCATGGACGTAACCTCCCGAAAAAGCGCGCCAACGCCGGTTCTTGACAGATCCACGAGTGGTACGCCCGTTCACGTCGTCAGGCCGAGGGCCAGCGCGAAGTCCTGTACCGTCAGATCGGGCATGTCCCCGGAGGGGTGGTGCTGAACATCGGGCGGGGAAGTCTTGATCGGAACGTTGCCGGGCGACAGGCAGACAGTTCCCGAGCCACTCCCATTGCAGGACTGCTGCGCTGCTGCGAACGCCGTCGGTGCGGCGGCGATCGCGACCGTGGCAGCACCCGCGGCCAACAGTGATGTGATGTATCGCAGTTTCATTCCCATGGTGGTTCTCCTTGAAGTGCTGGGTTATGTGTAGTTGCCGGTACAGAACTAGCCTCACCCACCACCGCTGTGAATCCATTGAGGGCCACTGAAAACCCGTTGAGCATCCATCAACACGCAATGAGCTGTCATCGTCCCTTACCTGCCGGCAGTGATCGAGGGCTGGGCAATTCTGCCCGACCTTTTCTTCGGCGGACCTGCCCGACGTGGACGCCTGCTTGGCTTCTCGCCGACGAGCCGACCCCTGACGCGGCGGGTTTGCATGGATCGCGACTTCTACCGCGGCGCGTCCGACGAAGCGGCACTGATCACGAAGTTCGTCGAGCGTTCGGCACGCTACGACGCGGCACTCGAGCACGCCGCAAGGCCAAGCAACGTCCGCATGATTCGGGTCAACGGAGACGAACACCAGACACGGTGTGCACGCGAGTACTCAACGCGATCACGTCGCACAGATCGACCGTCTCCTCCACGGGGCGGGCGCGCCGCCACGTTCGGCCTCTGAGGCTGCGCCCTCAGAACGGAATCAACGGCACCACGACGGTCCGCAGGACGATCACGGCCACAAACACTGCGGTAAACGCCAGGTCAATGGAGACGGACCCGAACCGCGCCGGCTTCAGCACCCGCCGGACCGGGCCGATCACGGGCTCGGTGATGCCATGGGTGATCCGGCGTGCCTGGTAGAGACCGCTGCGGCCGCCCGTCGGGGACAGCACGCCGATCCAGTCGACCACCATGCGGGCAACTAGCACGAGTTCGAACAGCAAGAGAACGATTCCAAGCAAGCCTGCGAACACCGCACACTCCTTCCGACCTCCCCGAGTGTCCGGCGTCCAGCTGAGATGGGACTGAGTGCCTCGCCGCTCTGCCGCGCTGGCCGTGTTCGGGAACGTGTCGCTGGTGAATTCGGCGGCGGCGTTGCCCGGGATCCGGTACACCAGGAGCAACCAGCCGGCCGGATCGGGATCCGTGTGGGCGGACCCTGCCGGTTCCTCGGCGCCGCTGCCAGTGTCACCCACAGCGTCGGTCTGCCCGACATCGCAAGCGCTCAGCCGTTGACGCGTGCTGCGGTGCGCGCCTGCCGCCCGGCGCAGCGACCGGACAACACTGGCCGAAAGCACAACGGCGTCGGTGCGGGAGTCGCCTGCAAAAGCACGTGGGCGAGCACCTCGACAAGCGCATACCGCCGGCGTGGGGCGAGCCGAGGACGCGCGTGCCGCCGTGCGGGCGTTTGCATCCGGCGCTGCCCCGTGGCTCGACGACGCCGGTGATCATGTCAGCGCTATGCCGGTCCGCACCTCAGCGCAGCTGGAGCACGTCACCAATCCGCCTCGGCGACTGCGGCTTTCGCCATACCGCGAGCGGCTCGTCATGCTGTGTGTGTTTCATATTTTTCAGCCGTTTGGCTACTACGGTTTCGGCACACTCGCGGCTTTGGTTCTCGTCAGCCGCGGCTACGACGTGACGTCGTCATTGTTGTTCACCGCGCTGTCGTACATCGGCTACCCGATCGGATCGTTGCTGTCGATTCCGCTGTTGAAGCGGTTCGAGCGTAAGTACCTGGTGATGGGCAGCGTGGCAGCGATGGCGGTGTTTGGTCTGCTGTTCGCCACTGTCCACAGTTCCGCGCTGATCGTCGTGTTCGGGTTTTTGACCACCGCCATGAGCAACGTGTTCTCCAACGTGTATCACGTGTATCAGGCCGAAATCTTCCCCAGCGATGTGCGGGCAACGGCAGTGGGCTGGACGTATTCGTTGTCGCGGTTGTCCAGCGGAGCGTTGCCGTTCATCCTTATCCCTGTGCTCGACAGTTACGGCGCCGCAGCGATGTTCACTGTTGTGGTTGCCGCGCTTGCGGCCACGATGGCCGTGATCGCACTGATGGGCCGCGCACCACGGGCCGCAACCTCGAAGCGATCAACCCCATCTGATCCGGGTCCATTACCCGGCCGCGTGCCTCGGTATGTCAACGGGATTGGACACTGAACTCAGGGCAGAGCGATAGGTCCCATGCGAGTGCGCGGGCCCGCGCGGCAGCGCACGACTGGATTCGTCCACGGCGACCATCGGGACGCCTGTCTGTGCGGCGATAGCCGGACGGCGGTCTCGGTAGACCCGCCAGCTTCCATTCGGCGTGCGGGGCCATCGAAACACGAAGTAAGCCCGCCAATGTCGACGTCGAATTATGGCTTTCTAGTCTCGTTACTGCTACCGGGTAAACCACAAGTAGTTGTAGAGATGTGGTCGACAGCGGGACCATGCGTCGAGGAATCGGTGGTGATTGATGTGATCTATTGCCATCCAGATGGCGGATCCGCCATCATCGGCCATCTCGTATGACAGTCCGCCATCGAGAATTGCATCCGACAAGCAGGATTCTCACGGAAATGTCCAATTGGACATGCGTTGGACATTTCATTTGAGAATTGGACATCGAGTTTGAGAATCTACAGTTGTTGTCGGTTCTCAAACTCGGTGTCATTTCGCGATCCCCCTGACCTGCGATGATGCGAGTTGTCTCACCCGATGTCATCTGGCTTTTGTCTCATATTCGTGTCGTTTCTTCAGAACTACCCGACTCTGCTCATGCGGGGGTTACGCCGGCTGTTCATGTCGGTTCGTTTAATTTTCCAGTTAGCAGAACCTTTCCGTCACGGTGACGGTTCGCACGCCCCGCTGTCGGGGCGGCTGATCCCGATCGCCAGCTGGTTGCCGTCAATGCCGATGCTCTCGTACGCCTCACCCGCGCTGTTCTGCCAGCGATAAGCCCCACACCCGCTCCAGGTTGCCCGTCGAGAGTCTGGCCACCTCGACATCAATCGCGGCTCGCAGTCGGAGCGCAATTCGTCATAGTGACGGGTCTAACCCATCGCAGGTCAGTACGGTCAATATTGCTGAGCCGCACTAGTTTTACGAAGTCATTCTGTGGATAGTCTCAATTATCCATTATAAGCCTGTGTATCCGTTATCATGTTGTGGTGCACCATATTCGGGACCAGCTAATGTGCCGATAATCTGACGGGTCGTGTGATATCCGCTGTCCCAGCTGGTTTCAGCTCGCCGCTACGACTGTCCCGGGTATCGGTCTCAGCACCATGTTTGGGCTCATCGGGACGCGGCAACTGCGCATCATCAAGCTCGCAGCACCGATGACGCGAAGGCTCGTTCGGAGCGCTTGCGCGTCGAACCTGGCCGGTCACGGCTAGAGCTTGACCTAAAGCGCTTGAAGTTCGGCAGACTGTGCCATGAGTATCAACATGACCGAGCACGACGTCGGCTACCTCACGATTCAGCAGGTGTCGCAAGACCATGTTCCCAGGCGGCAAGATCTAAACGCCCCTGATTCAAACCGCGGGGATTTCAGCTCAGAAGGCTCCGGCCCGGCCGACCGCGTCCGCGCAGCGGGTACCCGCGCCGCAGCCTGCGGAGGGCACCGCCGAAGGACCGAGCGGCGGTCGCGCCGACCAACAACCCGACCGCGATCGCACAGACCACCGTCACCACCCCGAACGCGTTCGCCCCACCACCACCGGGATTGGTGACGAGGGCAGTAGTGGAGAGCAAACCGAGGCTGCCGGGGACGAGCAGCCAGAACGCCGGCAGAAAGACCACCAACCGCGGCAAGTTCGGACGCACGGCCTCGACGACCGACGAACCCAGGCTGGCGGCGACTGCGCCCAGGAAGCTGCCGAGCACCGCACCACCGACGTGTTGTCCGAAACTCTGCGCGGCGAAGGCGAGGATCAAGACCACGGTGATCCAGGGCAGCAGTCGCACCGGCGGACTCTCTAGTACCCCGATTCCGATGCTGATCAGAATCAGCCCCAGCGGCGCGGCCCACCAGCCGAGTGTGTCCACGCGGAGATTGGTCAATTCCGCTGCAGGCACGGTGATTACGTGGCTTGCCGCCACGATGCCAAGGGTGAACAGGAGCAGCTGGACCAGCCCGAAGGTCAACCGTGACGTTCCGGCCACCATGTCGCCCGCGGCCAGCTCCGACATCGCGGTGACGATCAACGCTCCGGGCAACAGCACGGCCAGCGGCGGCAGCAGAGTGCGCAGCGGTCCGTCCAGCAAGTCGGCGTTGGCGGCTGCGAAGACCCCGCACGCCAGAAGGAAGGACGCAAGCGTTGGTAGCAGGGTGGCGATCAAGCCGAACCGCTGCCCTAGCCGGAAAAGGGCGACCACCACGACGGCCCCGAAGGCCGCGAAGGTGACGTTGGCGCCGCCGGGCTGGAGGATGAGAGCGATCCCCGTGGCGATCGCGATCCAGCCGAGGTTGGCCAACCACTGCGGATAGCGGGGTGGGCGATGGCGCAGCTCGAGCAGCTCCTCGGTGGCCTGGGCCACCGTGAGGGTGGACAGCGACAACCGATGACGGATCGCCCGGACCTCGGCGGCCTGGTCGAGACGCAGTCCACCCTTGACCGACTCGAACGTCGCGGCGGCGCCGCTGGCCAGGTTCAGCATGACTCCGGTCGGCGATGCCGCGATCTGCACGTCGGGGTAGCCCAGCGCGGCGCTCACCTCAGCCAGCTCGTCCTCCACGTCGCTGACCGGCTGCCCCGTCGCCACCATCGCCGCGCCCAGGTAGGCCAATAAGGCGCGGGCGGCGTCGTCGTTTTCGGACACGGCGTCACTCTGCCAGGTTGAGCCGCAGGCTCAGAAGCATGACCATGATCGTCGTCATCACGAGATCGTTTCGCCCGCGAAGTCGCCGATAAACTCGTCTTACCTGGTTGGCGGAATCGTGGTGTTGGCCAGCGCGCTTCGCGACGTGCTGAGCAATCCGCAGCAGCCCCGCACCCAAGCGTTCTTGGCAAGTATTCGCTGCGACAGCGGTATCCGATTCGTCCTGTACCTCCCCTTTTTCACTGGTGACGGTAGGGACACGTGGCTGGACATCGTCTTCCACTCAGCGGCATGCGCGCTGATATCGGCTGTCACCCCCATGCGCGCGGCGAACGAACAGCGAATCCATGCCTTCCCCAGTCGGTGCCCGCGCGCATTCCGGAGCCCTATGCCCACCACGCCTGCGGCGCCCGCGTGTCAGCGACTGGGGCATGAACTGGGGGTCATACAGATTCATCAACCGGCCGTCACGGGCAGCCTGGCACCCGGGAGTGGCAATGGTGCGAAGAGCTGAGGAGTGACACATGGCACAGGTGATGATCGTCGGCGCCGGACCTACCGGCCTGATGCTGGCCTGCGACTTACGCAGAGCGGGGGTGTCGGTGCAATTGGTTGACCGGGCTCATCGTCCCCTCTAGTTGCGTCCAGGGGAGCGGCCGTGCATCCACGGACGATGGAGTTGTTCGATCAACGCGGCATCGTCGATGAATTCCTGGCTGCGGGCCGTCCCATTTCGGTGGCCCATTTCGCCGGTATACACGTCGACTGGTCGACGCTCCCCACTCGGTTTCCCTACCTCTTCGGTGTTCTTCAGAGCGTCACCGAGGACATCCTCGAGCGCTGTGCCCATCGACTGGACGTGGGCGTGCAGTGGTCCGCCGAGGTGATCGGCCTGCAGCCCCACAGCGAAGGTGTCACCGTCGCCGTGCAGGGCCCCGGGGGGCGTCCACGAGCGTGTGGAGTACGTGGTCGGCTGCGACGGCGCGCACAGCGCGATACGCCGACTCGCCGGCATCGCGTTCGATGGGGCCGACGGGCGTCTCGTCACTGTGCTGGGTGACGTGGAACTGGAGAACCCACCGGGAAATTGGTTGATGTGCGACCGACGCCAGACCGGCACGCTGAGCGTGATGCCACTCGGCGGCCTCAGTGGTCAATCATGGTGGCGGCTCATGGTGACCGAGTATGAGCCTGATCTGCCATTTGAACCGATTACGCTGAATAGGCTGCGGGAATCCACTATTCGGGTGGCGGGCACGGACTTCGGCATGCACACGCCGCTGTGGCTGTCGTCGTTCACCGACGCCCACCGCCACGCCGGTCGGTATCGCAGCGGCCGAGTGCTACTCGCCTGGGATGCCGCCCACATTCATCCGCCGATGGGGGCCAGGGCATGAACCTGGGCCTTGCGGACGTGGTGAATCTCAGTTGGAAGCTTGCGGCCGTGGTGCGCGGGCAGTCTACGGAAGCTCTGCTCGATACCTACCATCAGGAGCGTCATCCACAGGCTGCGCGCGTGTTGGCCAACACCCGGGGCCAGGCTGCGCTTCTTGGACCCGGAGAGGAAGTCACCGCGATGCGGGGCCAGCTGGCCTTGCTGTTGGAAGAGCATGGATCCAACGAACAACTGGCCGCGGCGATGTCGGGAATGGATGTCTGCTACGCCGCCGATGGATCACATCCGTTGATCGGCAGACGCATGCCCGATGGGGAAGTCATCACGTCGGCGGGGCGAGTGCCGCTGTTCGGCCTGCTCCGCGCGCAACGTGCCGTACTGCTCGATTTCGAAGGACGGTCCGACCGGGCGGCAGCACCGTCCGCAACCGTCGATTACGTGGCGGCGCAGACGACGGTTCGACAGTGGCGGTTACCCGCTGTCGGTTGGGTCGACGTTCCTCGCGCACTCCTCGTCAGACCGGACGGGTATGTCTCATGGGTCTCGTCGACCTCGTCGTCACCCGGACTGTCCGACGCGCTGGATGAGCTCGACGGCTCACGGTCCGCCGTCATGTGATTCGGTGCGGCCCCGAATGCGACAGATCTCATGACGTCCTGCAAAGGGCCCGGCTACCGTCGACCTGGTGACGGTGTCAGGATCGCGCGTCGCCCGCGTCTGCGCAGTTGGGACCGTCTTGCTCATCCTCGCCGCGGCCCCTTCGTGCGGACATGCGGCACACCCACCGCTAGGTACCAGCGCGCCGGCAACCACCGCGCCAGCCGTGGCTCCCGAGTTTGACTTCGCAGCCGTCTCCCAGCTCATGAACGATGCGGTTGCGACACATCGGCTGCCTGGTGCGGTGGTCTTGATCGGGCACGCCGGCAAGATCGTCTTCCGCCAGGCTTTCGGCTCGCGCAAGCTCGCCGGTGAACCGGGGCTGGATGGATCACCCTCGCGCGCTGAGCCAATGACCGAGGACACGATCTTCGACCTCGCGTCGTTGACGAAGAGCGTGGCGACGACCACGGCCTTTCTTCAGCTGTACGAACGCGGCCTGGTTCGGATCGACGAACCGGTGCAGACGTATCTGCCGGATTTCAACCCCACTAAGGAGCCACGACGGTCGCAGGTGACCCTTCGCATGTTGCTCACCCACACGTCGGGCATAGCGGGCGATTTGAGCCTGGACGGTCCGTGGGGACTGGGTCCAGCCGACAAGACCGAGGGCATTCGCCGTGAGCTCGCCGAGCGGTTGGAGTTCGGCCCCGGCGAGATCTTTCACTACTCCGACATCAACTTCATCATCATCGGTGCCCTTCTCGAGAAGATCACCGGCGAACCCCTGGATGTCTACGTGCCGAACAACGTCTTTGCGCCGCTGGGCATGTCAGATACCCACTACCTTCCCGCGGCCAATGTATGTGGCCCACACCAGATCCGGGGAACGGCAGTCGCTCTCGGTCAGCACGCACCGTGGGTAGGTCAGTGTCCGGCAGGTACGTGGAGCACCGCACTCCTGGCGCGCATTGCGCCGACGGCGCATGACGAAGACACTCCGGGCATTAACCCTGACTACGACCACCTGCTTCGCGGTACCGTGCATGACCCGACCGCACGCCGCATGGGCGGAGTGGCCGGGAGTGCCGGTGTGTTCTCGACAACGCAAGACGTCGGCAGGTACGCACAAGACCTCCTCGATCGCCTCGCCGGCCGCCCGAGCCCGTTCCCACTGGCGCAATCGACCCTGGAATTGATGACGACTCCGCAGCAGCCCGGGCACAATTCTGGCCAACTCGAAGCAGCGAACAACGCCGCCCACAAAGCCATCCAAAACACGCCCAACGCAACGGATCCCATGCTCGCCCCGAGCTATCCCGCGATTGCGGGGCAAGACCTCCGCGGCTTCGGCTGGGATATCGACACGGTCCAGTCCAGACCGCGGGGCATGATCTTTCCCATCGGCAGCTTCGGCCACACCGGCTTCACCGGAGTGACGCTGTGGATGGATCCGCGGTCAGATACCTATGTGGTCGTCCTCGCGAACGTGATCCACCAGCGAGGTGGTCCACCCATCGCGAGTTTGAGCGGCGATGTGGCCACGGTGACGGCCCGGGCCCTACATCTTTACGCCAATTAGCATGAAATCCGATGCCGATGCGTCGTTGCGCGATGCAGCGGCAATTACGCCATGGGCCGCGGAGGCGTGCACTACCGGCGCCGATCTGCTCGCTCGGAGGCTGCGGCGGCGATGGCGCAGTTACAGGCTCGGGCTTTGTTCGAGCGACACCCGAACTGAAATACCCTGTGCCACAACGTTGTGCGTCTTGGCGGCGGAGACACGGTACACATCGCGCTCACCAATGCTGGTTACCTCGACGATCTTGTCCTCTCTACCCAGGGCAGCTGCTCGAGTCGAGCGCACAGCAGCGACCCGATGCCGAATGGCGGTGGCAGCAGTCTCAGCCGGTATGCATTCGCTGACGGCGCCTCGGCATCCGGTGTTGAGTGCGCAATCCCGCATGAGTGTGTTCCGCTACCTTAAGGCTGCAAGATGTCGACCGGGGACACGGTTTCGACGAATGCGCGCGCCGCGGCGGCGAGTTTCCCGTCCGCGGTGGCCAGCGCGTCGGCCTGCAGCTGGGTCAGTGCGATGTACTGGGCCTGGTAGGTGTCCGGCCAGTTCAGCTTGGCGGCTATTCGCCACGCATGGTCCTGCAGTACTCGGTCGCCGAGGAGCCGGATCCGCAGCCCACGGATATCGTCGAGAACCTTCCGGCCGGTCCGTTCATCGATCTCGCCGCGGTACACCGATTCGTACACGAGGGCGAGCGCCTGCGAGCGCAGCAGCGTGGGAGCCGCCAGGCTGTGCTCCGGGTGGAATGGTCGCTCCGCCAGCGGCGAGGTCGATGGCCACCCGTGCATCGATGACGAAAGTTGTCATACCAGCACCTTCGCATGGACCGCAAATGTTCCGCTACCGCGATTGTCTTCGATTCGCGTTACAGCACAGCCACTCTCGGGCCGGACAACGTGCATTGTGACCGACGCCGACTTCGGAGGCCCTCCCGCGCCCCCGGGCCCGGCAGCAGCCGTGGCCGTGGAAATGAATGTTTCGGCTTCGCGTCACCTAGATCGCGAACCGGACACAGCCAGCCGACGCTACACAAATAAGAGCAGCCACATTGTTAACGTCGCCCGGTGCAGGACTCGCCGGGGACCACCGACCTGCGGCCATCGCGCCCGATTTCCCGGCGCGACGTACTACGCTACGGCGCGGCGGCGTCGGCACTGGCCGGGCTGAGCGCCGCAGCAGCAGCTGCCGCACCAGCGGCGTCGGCCGCCGCTCCCACCCTGATCGACTTCGCCATGCGTCAGGTGCCGGCCCGGGACATCCTGGCCGCAGGCCATTCCGGGGTCATCAACTACGTCTCGACGTCGCGGCCCGGATCGAGCTTCGGCGCCAAGCCCATCACCCTGCCCTACGCTCAGTCGCTGACCGCCGCGGGGCTGGTGATCGTCAGCAACTACCAATACGGCAAGCCGGGCGGGACCGCTCCGTCGGATTTCACCCGCGGGTACGCCGGAGGCGTCGCCGATGCCCGCGCTGGCTGGCAGCTACATACCGCGGCAGGTGGCGGCCGCAGTGCGCCGATCTTCTTCAGCGTCGACGACGACATCGACCGCGATGCCTGGAACAGGCTTGCACTGCCGTGGTTTCGCGGAATCAACTCGGTGATCGGCGTGCAGCGCACCGGCGTCTATGGCGGTATCAAAGCGTGCCAGTGGGCCGCTGGCGACGGAGTGATCGGACGGTCAAGCTCGCCCGGTCACGCCTGGGCGTGGCAGACGCGGTCGTGGTCGGGCGGCCAGGTCTATCCCGCCGCCGTTCTCTACCAGCGGGTGGTGAGCACCGCGTCGAATCCGGGCCCGGTGGTCGGCGGGCTGCAGGTCGACGTCAACGACGTCCTGGCCCAGGATTGCGGCCAGTGGAACCTGCACCCGTGACGTCGTGACCCACCCAAGCTGTTGCAAGCTGACCAAACCGACCACTCCGATATTCGTCCCGCACTACAAGCAGCCATCAGCACAGTGAGTGTGGTGGTGCAGCGAGAGGTGTCGAGATGCAGCGAAGATTGACAGGACTCGCCGGGGTTGGCAGCTGCTGGCGTGATTGTGAGCGGAAGTGAGTGATAACGCGCAGAAGTGCG
>JAOPWT010000227.1 GCA_025965555.1 Mycobacterium sp. | reverse complement strand
CCGGCCGCGAATAAGGGTCTAACGTTTGGCCCATGATCGAGGTCACGTTGCTGGGTACGGGCAGTCCCATGGTCGATCCGAACCGGGCGGGACCGTCGACCCTGGTCCGCGCCGGAGACCATGCGTTCCTCGTCGACGCCGGGCGTGGGGTGCTGATGCGCGCTGCGGCGGTCGGAGTCGGTGCGGCCGACATCACCGCCCTGCTGTTGACACATCTGCACAGCGACCACATCACCGACCTCTCCGACGTCATCACGACGAGGTGGATCACCTCGCTCACCCGCGCCCCCCTGACGGTGATCGGACCGTCGGGAACCGCTGCCGTCGTCGAGGCCACCCTGGCTGCCCTGGCGCCGGACATCAGCTACCGCATCGCCCACCATGCCGACATCACAGAGCCGCCCGTGGTCGAGGTGGAGGAGGTGACCGGTGGCGTGGTGTGGGGACGCGACGGCGTACGAATCACGGTGGCGCCCACCGACCACCGCCCCGTCGAGCCGACGATCGGTTTTCGGATCGAGTTCGATGGCGCCTCGGTGGTCTTGGCCGGCGACTCGGTGCCGTGCGAAAGTCTCGACGCCTTGGCCGCCGGAGCAGACGCATTGGTGCACACGGTGATCCGGAAGGATCTTGTCGAGAAGCTGCCCCCGCAGCGGATCAGGGACATCCTCGACTACCACTCCTCCGTCGAGGAGGCAGCCGCCACCGCGGCACGCGCGGGCATCGGCACCCTGGTCCTCACGCACTACGTGCCGCCGCTGGCACCCGGTCAGGAGAATGATTGGCGCGCCTTGGCGGCCACCGCCTTCGACGGCACGATCGAGCTGGGCGACGACTTGCACCGGATCGAGGTAGCACCACGAAACGGGCTCTGATCACCGGGATTACCGGCCAGGATGGGTCGTATCTCGCCGAGTTGCTGCTGGCCAAGGGCTACGAGGTGCACGGACTGATCCGCCGCGGGTCGACGTTCAACACGTCGCGCCTCGACCATCTCTACTCCGATCCACACGACGCGGGCGCCAGGCTGTTCCTGCACCACGGCGATCTGTCGGACGGTTCGCGGTTGGTGACGCTGCTGGCAGGCATCGACCCCGACGAGGTGTACAACCTCGCGGCGCAGTCGCACGTCCGCATCAGCTTCGACGAACCGGTGCACACCGGCGACATCACCGGGATCGGTTCCGTTCGACTCCTGGAGGCCATTCGACTCGCCGGCGTCGATTGCCGGTTCTACCAGGCGTCATCTTCGGAGATGTTCGGTGCGTCGCCGCCGCCGCAGAGTGAGGACACCCCGTTTCACCCACGCTCGCCATATGGCGCGGCGAAGGTGTATTCGTACTGGATCACCAGGAACTACCGGGAGGCCTACGGAATGTTCGCGGTGAACGGCATTCTGTTCAATCACGAATCTCCGCGCCGCGGAGAGACTTTCGTGACGAGAAAGATCACCAGGGCCGTCGCCCGGATCAGGGCGGGCGTGCAGTCCGAGCTGTACCTCGGCAACCTGGCGGCCATCCGCGACTGGGGCTACGCACCCGAGTACGTCGAGGGCATGTGGCGGATGCTCCAGGTGGCCGAGCCGGCGGACTACGTGCTGGCGACGGGCCGCGGGTGCACGGTGCGCGAACTGGTCGAGACCGCGTTCGAGTATGCCGGGCTGGACTGGCACGCCCACGTCCGACACGACGAACGCTACCTGCGCCCGTCCGAAGTGATATCCCTCATCGGCGACCCGCGGGCCGCCGAGCGCGAACTGGGCTGGGCCGCTTCGGTATCCGCGCCGGAACTGGTCAGCATCATGGTCGATGCGGACATCGCCCGGCTGGAGAGCGACGGCTAGGCCAGACGGGTGATCTCCACGATGACGTCGAGGTCGGTCGACCCCTCCCCCGAGTAGATGCCCTTGAGCGGGGTCACGTCGTGGTAGTCACGGCCGACGCCGACGCTGATGTACTGCTCGTTGATTTCCTTGTCGTTGGTGGGGTCGTAGTTCCACCAACCACCCGTCCACGCCTGAATCCAGGCATGACTCTGACCGTCGATGGTGTCGCCCACCTTGGCCTTGGCATTGGGGTGAAGGTAACCCGAAACGTAGCGAGCGGGAATCCCCATGCTGCGCAACAGAATCAGCGTGAGGTGGGCGAAGTCCTGACAGACTCCCTTGCCCTCGCGGAGCGCATCGAGACCCGACGAGTGCACGCCGGTGGTGCCAGGCACGTAAGCAAGTTCGGTGTGCACCCACTGCGCTGCCTCGATGACGGCCTGCTGGGGATCGTGGTACTTGGCGATGCGCTCACCCACGCGGGCCATGCGCCTGCTGCTCGGGGTGTACTCCGACGCCGTGAGGTACTCGTCGAACTTGTCCTTCACTGCCTCCGACGCCAGTTCCTCCCAGCCGAACTTCTCCTTCGGCACCTCACCCTTGTCGGTCTCCACGACCGAGGATGCCGTCACCTCGAGTTCGGTGTGCGGAGCGTGCAGATCGAAAGACGTTACGGCCGTGCCCCAGTAGTCGACGTAGCGATAGGAACGGGTGGCGGGAACCGTCTCGACCCGGTTGAGCACCACGTTCTGCCGGGAGTCCGATCTAGGAGTGAGGCGGGCCTCGTTGAACGATGCGGTGACCGGTGACTTGTAGGCGTAGCCGGTTGCGTGGATGACTCGCATGCGCCACATCAGATTCTCCTCTTCGCCGTGAGGCTCATCGACTCAGACCTCGCCTTCCTCGATCACCAGCGAACCATTTCGACCTGCGTCGGTCCACGCCACCCACGGCGCCGAGTAGAAGTACTCGAGCGCCAGGGCCTCGCCCACGTCGGCGCACGTGGTCTGTAGCGCGCCGAGCCGTTCCTCGAGGGATTCCAGCAGCACACCCGAGCGCAGGAATTCCAACTCACTGCGGGCGCGGCCCAGGAGTCGCTGCGCCTCGGCGGTCGCGCCGACGCGGTTGAGCCTGCGGTGGTGGAGTTCGTCGAGGCTGTGTTCGGCGAGTCGCAGCGAGTACATGACCGATCGCGGGAACAGTCGGTCGAGCATCATGAACTCGACCACGCGCCCGGCGTCCAACACGCCACGGTAGGTGCGCAGGTACGTGTCGTGGGCGCCTGCCGACCGCAGCACCGTGACCCAGGCGGGTGACGATGCGCTGTCCCCGACGCGGGACAACAGCAGCCGCACGATCATGTCGACGCGTTCGATGGCGCGTCCCAGCACCATGAAGCGGTAACCGTCGTCGCGGGACAGCGTCGAGTCGGCCAACCCGGCGAACTGGGCGGCCCGTCCCTCGATGTAGGACAGGAACTCGTGCGGCCCGAGGCGCTTGGCGGCGCGTTCCCGCTCGGGCAGTGCGTTGTAGGTGGTGTTGAGGCACTCCCAGATTTCGGTCGACGTGACTTCGCGTGCGCCGCGGGCATTCTCGCGTGCCGCCGAGATCGAGTCGACGATCGAGCAACCGCCCTGAGTGTCCCGACTGAAGGCGACGAGGTCGGTCAGCGACCACAGGTCGAGTTCGGTCTTCGGCGGTTCGATGCCGAGCACCTTCAGCAGCGTCCGCGACGCCTGGTCGGGGTCGACACTGGAGTCCTCGAGCAGCTGATGGACAGTGACGTCGAGGATTCGGGCCGTGTCGTCGGCGCGCTCGACGTAGCGGCCGATCCAGTACAGCGATTCCGCGTTGCGTGCGAGCATCAGTCCACCACCGCCGCCTGCTGCTGCTGCTGCTGTTGTTGCTGTTGCTGTTGCTGGCTCTCCTGGGGGCCCTTCGCCTGCGTCTGTTGCTGCTGCTGAGATGAACCGTCGCCGTTGGTCTCCGGCTTCGGCCCCTTGGGCACCTTCGGCAGTGCCCGCACCACCTCCGCGGCGGCGAGTTCGCGATCGGCCACCGAGGCCCGCGAGGCCAGCACCCAGGTGTCCTTCGAGCCGCCGCCCTGGCTCGAGTTGACCACCAGCGACCCCTCCGGCAGTGCGACCCGGGTCAGGCCACCCGGCAGCACCCACACGTCGTCACCGTCGTTGACGCAGAACGGCCGGAGGTCGACGTGCCTCGGCGCGAGCTTGTCGTCGATTTGCGTCGGCACCGTGGACAGCTGCACGACGGGCTGGGCGATCCAGCCGCGCGGATCGCTGCGGACCTTCTTGCTGATGGTGGCCAGCTCCTTCTCGGAGGCGTCCGGGCCGAAGACGATGCCGTAGCCGCCGGAGCCCTCGACGGGCTTGATGACGAGTTCGTCGATGCGGTCCAGCACCTCCTCGCGCTCGTCGTCGAGCCAGCACCGGAACGTGTCGACGTTGAGCAGCGAGGGCTTCTCGCCGAGGTAGTACTCGATGATCGTCGGGACGTAGGTGTAGACGAGCTTGTCGTCACCGACGCCGTTGCCCACCGCGCTGGAGATCACCACGTTGCCCGCGCGGGCGGCGTTGAGAATGCCCGCCACACCGAGCACCGAGTCCGGCTTGAAGTGCATCGGGTCGAGGAATTCGTCGTCGATGCGGCGGTAGATGACGTCGACCTGACGCTCGCCCTCGGTGGTCCGCATGTAAACGGTGTTGTCGCGGCAGAACAGGTCGCGTCCCTCGACGAGTTCGACGCCCATCTGACGGGCCAGAAGCGAGTGCTCGAAGTACGCCGAGTTGTAGACACCGGGGGTGAGGACGACGACCGTCGGGTCGGCCTCGTTCGAGGCCGCCGCGTTGCGCAGCGCGCGCAACAGGTGTGAGGCGTAGTCGCCGACCGCGCGCACCCGGTGGGTGGCGAACAGGTTCGGGAAGACCCGCGCCATCGTGCGGCGGTTCTCCATCACGTAGGAGACGCCCGACGGCGACCGCAGGTTGTCCTCGAGCACGCGGAAGGTGCCCTGCCCGTCGCGCACCAGGTCGATGCCCGCGACGTGGATGCGGACGCCGTTGGGCGGCACGATGCCCGCCGCCTCGCGATGGAAGTGTTCACACGACGTGATGAGACGGCGCGGGATGACGCCGTCGCGCAGGATCTCCTGCTCGCCGTAGATGTCGTCGAGGTACATCTCCAGCGCCTTCACCCGCTGCTTGATGCCACGCTCGAGGCGGGACCACTCCGCGGCCGAGATCACCCGGGGCACCAGGTCCAGGGGGAACGGGCGCTCCTGGCCCGACAGAGAGAAGGTGATGCCCTGGTCGATGAACGCGCGCCCGAGCGCCTCGGACCGGGCCGCGAGCTCCGAAGCATCCGACGGAGCAAGCTCGGCGAAGATGCCCTTGTAGGGACCACGAACGTTGCCCTGCGCGTCGAACATCTCGTCGAACGCCTTGGAATAGTTCCCGACGCTGTTGTAGCCGCCGAAGATGCCGTCGTGACGTACGGACGAGGAGGCGGTCTTGCGCCCCGATCGGGCACCATCCGCTGGCAGGGTTCGAAGGCTCACCATTGACATGCTGCCCCAACTGTTTAGTTTCGGCAGGCCAGGCCCCACCGCTTTGGGGATTTACCCGCCACGCTGGTAACCTGAACTCTCGCTGCCCGTTGTCGGGCGCTCATGAACACTCGTGCAAACCCGAGCTGACTTTTAGAAGGAACTTACGCGTGGCCAACATCAAGTCGCAGCAGAAGCGCATTCTCACCAACGAGCGCCGGCGTCTGCGCAACCAGTCGGTGAAGTCCGCTCTGCGCACGGCCGTCCGCGGGTTCCGTGAGGCGATCGACGCTGGTGAGAAGGACAAGGCCTCCGAGTTGCTGGTTTCGACCAGCCGCAAGCTCGACAAGGCTGCCAGCAAGGGTGTCATCCACAAGAACCAGGCGGCCAACAAGAAGTCGGCCCTGGCGCAGGCCCTGCAGAAGCTCTGAGCTACTGCCCCCCGGCCAGTTCGGCCACCTTTCTCACCGCTGATTCGAGCGCGTAGTCGGCATCGGCTGCGGCGCCCTTGACGTCTGCGTTCAGCGCCGCGACCAGGCGCATCGCCTCGGCCACGGAATCTCGCGACCAGCGCTTGGCCTGTTTTTGCGCCTTCTGCACGCGCCACGGCGGCATCCCCAGCTCGCCTGCCAAACGGTACGGATCACCGGACATCGGACCCACCCGCGCGATCGCGTGCACCGCTTCGGCCAGCGCGTCGGCCAGCACGACGTGCGGTTCTCCGCCGATCATCGCCCAGCGCAGCGCTTCGGCGGCACCCGAGACGTCGCCCGTCACGGCCTTGTCGGCGATGTCGAAGCCCTTCACCTCCGCCTTGCCGCTGTGATAGCGGCGCACCGCAGCGGCGTCGACCGCGCCGCCGGTATCGGCGACGAGCTGTGAGCACGCGGCCGCGAGCTCGCGGATGTCGGAGCCCACGGCGTCGAGCACCGCGGTCACCACGTCATCGGCGACCTTGACCTTGAGAGTGCGGAACTCGCGTCGGACGAAGTCGGCCCGCTCGCCGGCCTTGGTGATCTTGGCGCACGGATGGACTTCAGCACCGAGCGTCTTCAGCTGGTCGGCCAACGCCTTGGCGCGGCCCGCCCCGGAGTGGACGATGACGAGGACGGTGCCCGGTTGGAGGTCCTCGGCGGCGGCGGCGATCAGGGCCACGGCATCCTTGCCCGCCTCGGCGGCGGCCTCGAGCACCACGACGCGTTCGTCGGCGAACAGTGACGGGCTGAGCAGCTCGGCGAGTTCGTTCGTGCTGACCTCACCGGCACGCATGCGATCGACGGGCACGTCGTGGGTGCCCGCCTGCTTGCGCGCGGCACGCAGCACGTCGGCGATGGCACGGTCGACGAGCAGATCTTCATCACCCAGCACCAGGTGCAGTTGGCTCACGCCCCGATGGTGTCACGCCGGACCGACTGGTTTCACATCGTGCCCCGACAGGGACCACGCGACCAGGCACACCGCGGCCGCACCCACCACCATGCGTCCCCACTTCCATTGCCACAGCACCACCGTGGCGATCCCAGCGACCGCCACGGTCGCGACGCCCGGCCAGCCGGACGGAACGGCCACGACCGCTCCGGGCACCGCTGAGGCCCAGTGGGCAACGTGCAGCAACCACCACAGCTCGGGACCGGTGAACCGGATCATCAGCCGTGCCGCGGCGGGCCACAGCGCCGTCACGGCGGCAGCGCCGGTACCGATCACGGTGATCGGTGGGATGACCACCGCCACGGCAAGATTCGCGACGACGGACACCATGCTGACGGTGCCCGACATCCCGGCGACCAGCGGTGCCGTGACGAGCTGGGCCGCGACGGCGACGCTCACCCCTGCCGCCAATGGTTTGGGCCAGCCGCGGTCGACGAGCCGACGTGACCACAACGGTGCCACGACGACCAGTGCGGCGGTGGCGGATACCGACAGCGCGAACCCGACGTCGACGGCGAGTTCCGGCGCCGCCACCATCAGGACCAGCACGCACGCCGAAAGTGCCGGTATCGCCTGTCTTCGCCTCCTCGAGACGACCGCGAACAGCGCGATGGCTCCCATCACCGCAGCACGCAGCACGCTGGCGGACGGCTGCACCACCACGACGAAGGCGATCAGGGCCACCGCTGCCAGCGTCACGGCCGTCCGCGGACCGACGAGTCCCGCCGTCAGCAGGACCGCGCCGCAGACCAGTGTGACGTTGGCCCCCGAGACCGCCGTCAGATGCGTCAGCCCGGCGGTCCGAAAGTCGTTCACCGTCTCGTCGCCGAGCGCGGCGGTATCCCCGAGCACCAACGCGGGCAGCATTGCCGCCTGGTCCACGGGCAACACCGCCCGTGCTGCGTCGGCGAACTGGGCGCGCACCACGGCCGCCGCGTGCTGAACCGGGCTCGCCCGCCCCAGTCTTGGTCTGCCGGTCGCGGCCAGCACCGCAACGGACAAATCACGCCGCGTCGGCCGCGAAATCCTGGCCTGGAACGCCACGGGGCGGCCCGCGGTCAGTTCGCCGTAGTCGATGGCCGATGCGAAGACGACGACGCGACCGCCGGTGCGCTGCCCGTCGAGCGAGGTCAACGTGCCGCGGAACATCATCCGCGTGCCACCGAGAAACCGCGGCGACTCGCTCGGTGTGACCACGACCGTCGTCGTGGTGCCGTAGCGCGACACGATCGGATGGTGGCGAACGTCGTCCACCCGCAGCGACACGACGACGGTGAACGCCATGCCGATTGCCGCGACGGCGAGTACGGCAGGCCAGACTGCAGTGGGAGTCGTCGACGGCGCCTGCCGCAGCCGCCATGCGAACAGTGCGGCCACCAGCACTGCCACGACCATCACCCAGCACGCCGCCGACGGACTCCACGCGATGCCCGCGGCGGTGACGGCCCAACTGGTGATCGCCGCCGGAACCAGGCGTACGTCGGGCGTGATGGTCCCGGATGGGGTGGTCGTCACACGGTGACCAAGGCACGAAGCTTCTCCAGACGCGCAGGGCCGATCCCGTCGACCTCACCGAGTTGGTCCACTCCCGCGAACGCCCCGTTGGCGTCCCGCCACGCGATGATCGCGGCCGCGGTGACCGGGCCGACGCCGGGCAACGTGTCGAGCTGCTCGAGCGTCGCCGTGTTCAGGTTCACCAAAGCGTCTGGCGCCGAGGGTTTCTCGCCGGGCATGGGCGCGGTTCGCACCGCGTCGGGCGGCGCGGTGATCGAACTGCCCATGGCAGGCGGTGCACCCGCCGGCGATGAAATGCCCACGACGATCTGCTCGCCGTCCCCGACTCGACGGGCCATGTTGAGCCCGATCAGGTCTGCGCCGTCCAGTGGGCCACCGGCAGCGGCGAGCGCGTCGGCGATGCGGGCGTCCGCACTGAGCGTCACCAGACCGGGTTGGTGCACCAGCCCGATCACGCTGACGATGACCTGTCCGGTCGGTGACGGCGCCCCGGCAGCGGGGGCTGGTGCCGTGGACGAAACCATCTGCACCGGAGGGAGTTTGGCCGACATGACTGCTGGGCCATCGTCGCGCATCAAGGTGAACACCGTCACCAGCACGGCGACGGCGCCGACGATTCCCAGGCCGATGACGCCCGCCCGCCCCGGGTCGGCGCGCAGGGTCGCGAGCCAACCCGCCGCGCCACCGGCGGTCGCCTCGGGCAGCCATCGCGACAGCGAGGTGTCGGATTCCTCGCCTTCGGCGAC
>JAOPWT010000225.1 GCA_025965555.1 Mycobacterium sp. | reverse complement strand
CTCGCCGAAGTGGATGAGCAGCTTCGCCAAGATCACGCCGGCGCGGGCCGCCATCACCGCCGTCGTCCTGGTTTTCGTCAATCCCAAGGTGTTGTTCATGTGCGCCGCAGCGGGTTTGGCGATCGGCACCGAGGGGCTGCACCGGACGGGCGCCGAACTGGGCGTCCTGTACTACGTCGCGATCGCCTCGTCCACGGTCGCGCTGCCGATCCTTGCCTATGCGGTGTCCGGCGATCGTCTCGACCGGGCGCTGGTCCGACTCAAGGACTGGATGGAGGCCCAGCACGCCACCCTCGTCGCGGCAATCCTGGTCGTCCTCGGCGTCATGGTCCTGTACAAGGGCATTCACGGGCTCTGACTTACACTCCGAAGGCGTGGGACTCGACGATCGCGAAGCACTGGCGACGCTGCGCGCCGCGGTCGACCCGCAGGCCGACTCCGACGAGCTGATCCGCCGCTTCTACACCCGCTGGTTCGCCATCGACACCGCGGTCCGCGACCTCTTCCCGCCCGACATGGACCACCAGCGCACCGTGTTCGCGCGGGCCATGACGTGGTTGCTCGGCGAGCTGATCGAGCAGCGCGCCGAGGAGCCCGTCGCCTTCCTGGCCCAGCTGGGTCGCGACCACCGCAAATACGGTGTCACACAACAACACTACGACACCATGCAGGACGCGCTGATCACCACGCTCCGCAGCCACCTGATCGATCAGTGGGACGACCGACTGGCCGACACCACCGAGCAGGCCGTCGCTCTCTTCGTCGGGGTCATGCGCGGCGCGGCCGACGCGGAGAAGGGCCCACCCTTCCGCGACGGCACCGTCATCGAACACCTCCGGATGACTCGCGACGTGTCGGTGATCCGGTTGCAGCTGGACGACCCGCTGTACTTCCACGCCGGTCAGTACGTCACCGTCCAGGTGCCCCAATGGCCGCGACGCTGGCGATACCTCAGCCCGTCGATCCCCGCGGACCGCAGTGGCGCCATCGAATTCCACGTCCGTTCCGTCCCCGGCGGCATGGTCAGCACGGCCATCGTCGGCGAGACGAAGCCCGGCGACCGGTGGCGGCTGTCCAACCCGCACGGGGCGATGCACGTCGACCGGAGCGGCGGCGACGTGCTGATGGTGGCAGGCGGCACCGGCCTCGCTCCCCTGCGGTCGATCATCATGGATCTGACTCGCTGGGGCGTCAATCCGCGCGTTCACCTGTTCTTCGGTGCTCGGTATCCGTGTGACCTCTACGACTTGAAGACGCTGTGGCAGGTCGCGTCGACCAATCCGTGGCTGTCGGTGACCCCGGTGTCGGAGTACTCCACCAATCCGCCGTGGGCCGCCGACTATCCGGACGTCGAACCGCCCCGCGGACTTCACGTGCGCCAGACCGGCACGCTGCCCGACGTGGTGACGCGGTACGGGGGTTGGGGCGACCGGCAGATCCTCGTCTGCGGCGGCCCCCAGATGGTCGAGGCGACCAAGGCCGCACTGATCGCCAAGGGCGCAGATCCGCTGAGCATCCAACACGATCCACTCGCCAGTTGACCGTGACAGAATCGCCGAATGTCCGAGTTTGAAGCCGTCACGCTCAACGACCCGTCATCGTCGATGACCGCGACCTTGGTACCGCTGGCCGGCATGGTCGCCACGTCGCTGGCCGACGGCGACGACGAGTTCCTCGGCCAACGCCGTGGCTTGGACGCCTACATCACCAGCGGCAAGACCATGGGCATCCCGATCCTGTATCCGTGGGCAAACCGGTTGAGCGCCAGCAAGTATGGAATCAACGGCGCCGTCGTCACGCTCACCGCGGGCACCGGCGGCGTGCGCACCGACGAGCACGGCGTGCCGATCCACGGTGTCCTGGCGGCCTACCCGGGCTGGCTGGTCACGGAACGTTCGGAGAACTCCCTGACGGCGGTGCTCGACTACGGCGGCAAGCCGCGACTGCTCGCGTCGTTTCCGTTCCCGCATGTGCTGACCCAGCAGGTGACGCTCGCCGATCGCACCCTGACCATCGAGACCACCGTGATGCCGACGACCGCCGCATCCGTGCCGCTGTGCTTCGGCTATCACCCGTACCTGAGGATTCCTGGCGTGCCCCGCGCGCAGTGGCTGCTCGAGACGCCGAGCATGCGGCACCTGCCGGTGGACAACTGGGGCATCCCGACCGGCGTCCACACCGAGTGGACCGGGTCCGCCGAGCCGCTGGATGCCACCGAATACGACGACGGTTTCGACCAGGTGCCCGACGGTTCGGTGTTCGCCATCTCCGGGGGAGATCGACGCGTCGAGGTGACGTTCGTCAAGGGCTACCCCGCCGCTCAGCTCTTCGCACCACGCACCGACGACGTCATCGGCATCGAGCCGATGGCCGCGCCGACCGACTCACTGCGCCGGGGCAACTACCGCTTCGCGGTAGCGGGCAAGCCGGAGAAGTGCAGATTCTCGATCAAGGTCACCTAGCGGACGCCCTTGCGCGGCTGCCAGACCACCAGCGCCGTGCTCTTCGGCACGACGGCCAGGTCACGGCGCTGATTGGTCCGCAGCCGCTCCACCTCGTCGGCCATCTCACTCATGCGCGAGCGCAGGGCCTCGACCTGGTTGGTCAGCTCGATGATGCGCTTGATGCCCGCAAGGTTGACGCCCTCGTCCTGCGACAGCCGTTGCACCTCGCGGAGCAGATCCACGTCGTGCTGGGAGTAACGACGACCGCCGCCCGAGCTGCGCTGCGGACTGACCAGGCCGAGCCGGTCGTACGTCCGCAGCGTCTGCGCGTGCATGCCCGCCAGTTCGGCGGCCACCGAGATCAGGAACGTGCGGGCGTCTTCACTGCCCCGCTTGCCCGCCATCACACACCGGCCCATCCGGCCCGCGGGTCGAACCCGCTTGCCCGCTCGGCCTTGGCATAGGCCTCGAGCGCTTCGGCCGCCTCGCCTTCGACGTTCGGCGGAACCGCGACCTTGACGGTGACCAGCAGGTCGCCATGACCACCTGCGCGCTTGGGCACTCCGCGACCACGGACCCGCAGGATCCGGCCGTCGGACGTCCCCTTGGGCACCCGGACCCCAACCTTGCCCTCCAGCGTCGGCACCGAAAGTGTTGCGCCCAAGGCAAGTTCGTGGAAGCTGACGGGAACCGTCACGGTGAGGTCGTCACCGGTCCGACCGAACACCTTGTCGGGCCGCACGTGCACCGTGACGAACAGGTCGCCCGACGGCGCACCACGCAGGCCGGCCTCGCCCTGGCCCGCGAGCCGGATGCGTTGACCGTCCTCGACTCCCGGTGGGATCCGGACGTTGATGGTGCGGGTGCGGGTCGTCACGCCGGTGCCGTGGCACTCGTCGCACGGCTCCTCGATGATCGAGCCGCTGCCCCGGCACTCGGTGCAGGGCTCGGAGAACCCGAACGCACCCTGGTTGCGGTTGATGACGCCTGCGCCATTGCAGTTCGGACACACCTTGGGGCTGGTGCCCGGCCGGGCCCCACTGCCGTGGCAGTTGGTACACGGCGCCGGGCTGGTCAGCCGCAGCGGCATGGCGACGCCCTTGGTGGCCTCGAGGAACGAAAGCTCCGTCTCGGTCTCCAGGTCATTGCCGCGACGGGGACGGCTGGGCCGCGGCTGTTGAGCGCCGCGACCGAACAGCCCACCGAACAGGTCGCCGATGTTGGCGCCACCCGATTGTGGGGCGGCGTCGAACAGGTCGCCGAGGTTGAACTCGGCACCGTCGCCGCCGAAGCCGCCGAAATTGCCTCCGCCGCCACCACCGTTGAACCGGCGGCCGCCGCCGTTGGCGAACAGCCGCCGGGTTTCGTCGTATTCCTTGCGCTTGGCCTTGTCCAGAAGGACGTCCTTGGCCTCGCCGACGGCCTTGTACCGCTCCTCCGCAACCGGGTTGTTCGGGTTGCGGTCGGGATGGTTCTCCGCCATCAGTTTGCGGGCGACGCTCTTGATCTCGCTGTCGCTGGCATCGGAGGAGACGCCGAGTTCTTTGTAGAAGTCCTTCTCAACCCATTCGCGCTGGACCATGCTGCGTCACCTCCTTGCCTTCCGCTACTACTCGACTACTGATCTGATTCTGAATTCTCGTTGCCGATCGGCGCGCCTTTACCGTCGGAAACCTCGGTCGTGTCGGAATCCTCGACCGAGTCGACGACACCGACCATCGCGTTCCGCAGCACCGGGCCGTCACCAAGGCGGTAGCCCTGGCGCATCACGGTGCCGATGACCGGGTTGGTCCCGTCTCCCTCGTGCTGCACGGCCTCGTGCAGCGACGGGTCGAACGGGTCGCCCTCCACTCCGAAGGCCACCAGGCCGATGGCCTGAAGCGCAGCCGTCAGCTTGTCGGCGACCGACTTCAGCGGACCGGACTCCAGGTCACCGTGGCGACGGGCGCGCTCGAGATCGTCGAGCACCGGCAGCAACTGCGTGGCCGCGAAGGCCTTGCCCCGTTCCGCAGCGGACTGTTCCTGTCTGACGGACCGCTTGCGGTAGTTGTCGTATTCCGCCTTGACGCGTTGCAGTGTCGCCTTGAGCTCGGCTGCCTCGTCCGTCTCGGGTGCCGGGTCCGGCACCGGCCCGCTGGGGGCCGGCACCGAATCCGTGTTGAATCCCGGGTCGCTTCGCTCCTGATCTCCGAACGGCCCGCGCACCGCACCCGTTTCGGGATCGACGCGCCGTTTGTCGGTGATGGTCACCGGCTCGTGCGGATCGAACTCGCGAGTCACTTGCGCTCCTGCTCGTCGTCCTCGACGACCTCCGCGTCCACCACGTTGTCGTCGGCATTGGAAGAGGCGTTGCCTGCCCCATCACCAGTGGCCTGCTCGGCCTGGGTGGCCTCATAGATCGCCTGGCCGAGAGCCTGGGACTCGACGCCCAGCTTCTCCATCGCGGACTTGATCGCCGTGATGTCGGTGCCCTCGAGCGCAGACTTCGCCTCTGCGATCGCGGCCTCGACCTTGCCGAGCGTCTCCTCGGGAACCTTGGAGCCGCCTTCGGCCTCCCGCTGTTCCTTGATGAACTT
>JAOPWT010000222.1 GCA_025965555.1 Mycobacterium sp. | reverse complement strand
CGATGTCCCGCAGATAGCGTGCGGCGGCGGCCAACCCGACGACCTGTGACGTCATCGGCGTACCCGCCTCGAACCGTTGCGGTGCGGGCGCGTAGGTGGTCGCCTCCATCGTCACGGTCTCGATCATGGATCCGCCGGTGATGAACGGAGGCATGGCGTTCAGCAGGTCGCGGCGCCCGTAGAGCACGCCGATCCCCGTCGGCCCCAACATCTTGTGCCCAGAGAACGCGGCATAGTCGACGTCGAGCGCGTGAAAGTCGACGGGCTGATGGGGTACCGACTGGCATGCGTCGAGCATTGTCAGCGCGCCGACCGCCTTGGCGCGGGCGACCAACTCGGGGACCGGGGCGATGGCACCGGTGACGTTCGAATGATGGCTGAACGCAACGACTTTGACCCGCTCGTCGAGTTCCAGCGAGTCGAGGTCGATGCGACCGTCCTCGGTGACGCCATACCAGCGCAGGGTGGCTCCCGTGCGGCGCGCCAGCTCCTGCCAAGGGATCAGGTTGGCGTGGTGTTCCAGCTCGGTGGTGACGATGACGTCGCCAGGTCCGACGGCGCGCTCGAACCGGTCGTCGCCGAGCACGTAGGACACCAAATTGATCGACTCGGTGGCATTCTTGGTGAAGACCAGCTCGTCGGTATCGGCGCCGACGAACGCCGCGATGTCCTCGCGACCGTGCTCGTAGGCGTCGGTCGACTCCTCCATTAGCTGGTGCGCACCGCGATGCACCGACCCGTTCGAGGTCGTCAGGAACTCGCGTTCAGCGTCGAGCACCTGCAAAGGCTTCTGTGACGTTGCACCGGAATCCAGATACGCCAACTGGTTCCCGCCGCGCATCTGCCGACCCAGGATCGGGAAGTCCGCCCGGATGCGAACCAGATCGAGCGTCTTGGACGCCGCCGTCATGTCAGGCCTCGACCGCCTGGGTGAAGCGCTCGTACCCGTTCGCCTCCAACTCGTCCGCGAGTTCCGGTCCGCCGGACTGGATGATGCGGCCTCCGAAGAACACGTGCACGAACTGCGGCTGGATGTAGCGCAGGATCCGCGTGTAGTGGGTGATCAGCAGTACGCCACCGTTCTCGGCCTCGGCGTAGCGGTTCACGCCCTCGCTGACCACGCGCAGCGCGTCGACGTCCAGGCCGGAGTCGGTCTCGTCCAGGATCGCGATTTTCGGCTTCAGCAAGCCCAACTGCAGGATCTCGTGGCGCTTCTTCTCGCCGCCCGAGAAGCCCTCGTTGACGCTGCGCTCGGAGAACGCCGGGTCGATGTCGAGATCGCTCATCGCGGTCTTGACCTCCTTGACCCAGTGGCGCAGCTTCGGCGCCTCACCCCGGACTGCGGTGGCGGCCGTGCGCAGGAAGTTCGACATCGAGACGCCGGGCACCTCGATCGGGTATTGCATCGCCAGGAACAGCCCGGCGCGGGCGCGCTCGTCGACGCTCATCGCGAGCACGTCCTGGCCGTCGAGCGTGATCGAGCCAGAGGTGACGGTGTACTTGGGGTGGCCGGCGATCGCGTAGGACAGCGTCGACTTGCCGGAGCCGTTGGGCCCCATCACCGCGTGCGTCTCCCCCGACTTCACGGTCAGGTTGACGCCCTTGAGGATCTCGATGGCGGGCGCATCCGGTCCGCCGTCCGGGTTGGCGACGGAGACGTGCAGGTCCTTGACTTCCAATGTGGTCATGTCAGTTGCTTCTCGATTCGGTGATGGCTAGTTCTCGTTCGATGGCTTCGGTGAGGCGCTCGCGCACCGCGGGGACGGCGATCTTGGCGATGATCTCGCCGAAGAATCCGCGCACCACGAGGCGGCGGGCCTGGTGTTCCGGGATGCCGCGGGCCCGCAGGTAGAACAACTGCTCGTCGTCGAAACGTCCCGTCGCGCTGGCGTGTCCGGCACCGACGATCTCGCCGGTCTCGATCTCCAGGTTGGGCACCGAGTCGGCGCGGGCGCCGTCGGTGAGCACCAGGTTGCGGTTGGCTTCGTAGGTGTCGGTGCCGGTGGCCTCCGCACGGATCAGTACGTCGCCGATCCACACGGTGTGCGCATCTGGTTTGTTCGAGTCCGGATCACCTTGCAGCGCACCCTTGTACAGCACGTCGGATTTGCAATTGGGCTGGGCGTGATCGATGAGCAGGCGCGACTCGAAGTGTTGGCCGTCGTCGGCGAAGTACGTGCCGAGCATCTGTGCGTTCCCGCCGGGACCGGCGAATCGCACGGTCGCCGCGGTGCGCACGACGTCGCCACCGAGCGTGACGGCCACGTGCCCGAGCACTGCGTCCTTGCCCAACCGGGCGTGATGAGCGCTGACGTGCACCATGTCGTCGGCCCAGTCGGCGATCCAGATCACGCCGACGCCAGCCGAGTCACCGACGATGATCTCCACGTTGTCGGCGTAGGTTCCGCTGCCGCGAAGGTCGACGACGACGATGGCCCTGGAAAGCTCCTCGACGCGGATCTGCAGGTGACCGTATGCCGTCGCACCCTCGCCCGGTCCGGTGACGGTGATCTCGATGGGTTCGGCCACCTCGGTGTCCCGCGCCACGGTGACGATCGTCGCCTGGCTGAACGACGAGAATGCCTGCGCCGCAACGCGGTCGGAAGGAACGCCGGCCTGGCCGAGGCGCTCGTCGCCGCGATCGACGGTCTCCACCGTCACGCCGGGGCGCCCGACGACCTCGATGGGTGCACTACCGGTCGCGGGCGCGGACCCGTCGTGCAGGCCGCGCAGCCGCTTCAGCGGGGTGAACCGCCACAGTTCGTCACGACCGCCCGGCACCTCGAAGGCGTCGACGTCGAACGAGCTGAACAGCTCCCCCTTGTTCCGGCCTTCCAGCGACTCCGTGAGATTCTGCGTCACTAGCCGACCGCGCCTTCCATCTGAAGCTCGATGAGCCGGTTCAGCTCGAGCGCGTACTCCATCGGGAGTTCCTTCGCGATCGGCTCCACGAAGCCGCGTACCACCATCGCCATGGCCTCGTCCTCGGTCATGCCGCGGCTCATCAGGTAGAACAGCTGATCCGCACTGACCTTGGACACGGTCGCCTCGTGACCCATCGTGACGTCGTCCTCGCGGATGTCGACGTACGGGTAGGTGTCGCTGCGGCTGA
>JAOPWT010000190.1 GCA_025965555.1 Mycobacterium sp. | reverse complement strand
GTGATGCTCGGCGCCGGCCTCCTGTGGTTCGGCTGGTACGGATTCAACGCCGGTTCCGCGTCCACCTCGGGTGGCATCGGAGGTAGCACGGTCATCACCAGGACGATCG
The DNA here is from genome assembly GCA_025965555.1 of Mycobacterium sp. Classification (GTDB taxonomy): domain Bacteria; phylum Actinomycetota; class Actinomycetes; order Mycobacteriales; family Mycobacteriaceae; genus Mycobacterium. The sequence continues at coordinate 13,428 of JAOPWT010000190.1, read as the reverse complement.
CCACCGCTACAGCCATGCTCGCCTGGCTGCTGACGGAGAAGATCCGTGACGGCCATGCCACCACGCTGGGTGCCGCCTCGGGTATCGTCGCAGGCCTCGTCGTGATCACGCCGTCCTGTTCGTCGGTGAATGTCGTTGGTGCGCTGGCGATCGGCGCGATCGGCGGTTGCCTTTGCGCTCTTGCGGTCGGCCTGAAGTTCAAGCTGGGCTTCGACGACTCGCTCGACGTCGTCGGCGTGCACATGGTCGGCGGTCTCACCGGCACCCTGCTGATCGGCTTCTTCGCCGCTCCGGAAGCGCCTGCGGCGGTTGCGGGTCTGTTCTACGGCGGCGGCTTCGATCAGTTGTGGCGCCAGGTGGTTGGGGCGTTCGCAGTACTGATCTACTCGTTCGTCGTGACGACGATCCTGGCGTACCTCCTGAAGTTCACCCTCGGGCTGCGTCTCGATGAAGAGGACGAAGCAAACGGCATCGACGAAGCCGAGCATGCGGAAACGGCTTATGAACTCGCTTGATCGGGAACAATTCACATGGGCCTTGAGAATGACCCGGAAGGAACTGACTAAATGAAGCTGATCACTGCGATCGTCAAGCCGTTCACCCTCGAAGACGTCAAGACGGGGCTCGAGCAGGCGGGCATCCTGGGGATGACCGTCAGCGAGGTGCAGGGCTATGGCAGGCAGAAGGGCCACACCGAGGTGTACCGCGGTGCGGAATACTCCGTCGACTTCGTGCCGAAGGTGCGGGTCGAGGTCCTGGTGGATGACTCATCCGTCGACAAGGTGGTGGACGTCATCGTCCAAGCCGCCCGCACCGGCAAGATCGGTGACGGCAAGGTGTGGGTCAGCCCGGTCGACACCGTGGTCCGCGTGCGGACCGGTGAGCGGGGGACCGACGCCATTTGATGGACGAGTGATCTAAGCGTCGTCTCCCGGACGCGCATCCGAAGACCGATCAACCGCACGTCCGGGGAGGACCGAGATGACAAAGCAGACACCAGATCCCGCCGCCGGGGCCTCTCGATGGGAGGCGCCGGCGGCGGGCTCGTCGCGTCCTGCGCACGACCTGGCCACGGCCGCCGAACAGCTGCTCACCGGCGGGGCTCGACTCGACTCCGCGGCGCTGCGTGACGCACTGCTCGATCTGCACGAATTCTGGCTCACCACAAAGGCTGCCGAGATCGGCATCACGGCCACCAGTGGCTTCGCCATCGTCGCGACCGGCGGCCTCGGTCGAGGCGAGCTGCTTCCGTATTCCGATCTGGATCTGACCCTGGTCCACGACAACATGCCTCGCGACGTGGTGTCGCAGGTCGCCGAATTGCTCTGGTACCCGTTGTGGGACGCCAATATCCACATCGACCACAGCGTGCGAACGGTGCCCGAGGCGCTCAAGGTCGCGAGCGAGGACATCGCGGCGGGCCTGGCCATGCTCGATGCCCGTCACATCGCCGGTGACTCCGATCTGTCGACGCTGCTGGTCGGCGGTGCGCGGCGCCAGTGGCGCACCGGGATCGCGCCACGGTTCGAGGAACTCGTCGACCACACCAGGGCCCGCTGGGAGCGCAGTGGCCAGATCGCCCATCGCGCCGAACCCGATTTGAAGAACGGACGTGGCGGCCTTCGCGACGTCCAACTGCTCAACGCACTGGCCATCGCGCAGTTGGCGGATGCGTATCCCAGCCGTTCGCTCGCCTCACCCACCGGCTCGCTGGGTGACGCCCACCTGGCGCTGCTCAACGTGCGCACCGAGTTGCACCGCGTGTCACGCCGAGGCAGGGAGATGCTGCTGGCCCAGTTCGCGGACGAGATCGGCGCGGCACTGCACATCGGTGACCGGTTCGATCTGGCCAGGATGCTCAGCGACGCTGCTCGAACCATCAGCTATTACGTCGACGCGGGGATCCGTACCGCGTCGAATGCGTTGCCGCGTCGCGGTTTGTCGGCACTGCGGCGGCCCGTGCGCCGTCCGGTCGACGAAGGCGTCATCGAGTACGGGGGCGAGGTGATGCTGGCTCGCGATGCCCGTCCCGAACGCGATCCCGGCCTGATTCTGCGAGTCGCCGCCGCGTCGGCCACGACCGGCCTGCCGATGTCGGCATCGACGCTGAGCCGATTGGCCGAGACGGCACCAGAACTCCGCACGCCGTGGCCCCGTCAGGCGCTCAAGGACCTGCTGGTGATGCTGGCCGCGGGTTCGGCCACCGTGGCCACCGTCGAGGCGCTCGACCGGACCGGGCTGTGGGGCAGGCTCTTCCCCGAATGGGGTGCGGTGCGCGATCTTCCGCCGCGTGACGTCGTCCACATCTGGACCGTCGACCGGCATTTGGTCGAAACTGCATCGCGTGCAAGCGCTTTCACGACCCGGGTATCACGGCCGGATCTACTGGTGCTCGGCGCCCTGGCGCATGACATCGGCAAGGGCCGCGGCGGTGACCACAGCGTCATCGGCGCCGACCTGGCGACCCAGATCGGCACCAGGCTTGGCCTGTGGCCGTCGGACGTCGCGCTGCTTTCCAAGATCGTGCGCTATCACCTGCTGCTCCCCGACACCGCTACGCGACGCGACCTGCAGGACCCGAAGACCATCGCGTCCGTCGTCGATGCACTCGACGGCGATCCGGTGCTGCTCGAGCTGCTACACGCCCTCGCCGAGGCCGATTCCCTGGCCACCGGGCCGGGAGTGTGGGGTGACTGGAAGGCCTCGCTCATCGGCGACCTGGTGCGCCGTTGCAGGCTGGTGATGGCGGGCGAGCCCCTGCCGAAGCCGGATCCCATTGAGCCACGGCATCTTTCGCTGGTCTCCGACGGCGGAGTGCACGTCGAGCTGGTGGCGGGTGACAGTGCGCACATCTACAACGTCGCGATGATCGCCCCGGATCGCAGGGGGTTGTTGTCCAAGGCGGCGGGGGTGATGGCGTTGAACTCACTGCGGGTGCACTCCGCGTCGGTCAACAGCCACGACGGTGTCGCGATCAACACGTTCGTGGTGTCACCACACTTCGGCTCCCCACCTGCCGCCGAGTTGTTGCGCGAACAGTTCGTGCTGGCCCTTGGCGGCGACCTCGACGTCATCGGCTCGCTGGAGCGCCGGGACCGCGACGCCGCGGCCACCAACACGACCAAGGCGGGGGAGATCCCCGACGCCGTGCCGATCAACGCCCCGGCGCCACCCAGGATCCTGTGGTTCCCCGGCACGTCACCAGGGGAATTCGTCCTGCAGATCCGCAGCACGGACCGTGCCGGGCTGCTGGCCCGCCTGACGGCGGTCATCGAGCGCGACGGGATCGACATCGCCTGGGCGAAGGTCACCACGCTTGGCTCGTCGGTCGTGGACGCCTTCGGCATCGTGGTGCCCGCGCTGGCATCCGGTGACAGGACAGAGGAACATACGCAGGCTCGCGAGGAACTCGAGCGGGACCTTTACGCCGTGCTACCCGCGCCGACCTCGGCCAAGGCGGTGCCGGAGGCCAGTTAGCAGGCCGCCAGCTAGGCTAACCACGTGTTTGAATCCCTGTCCGACCGGTTGACCGGGGCCCTCTCGGGTCTCCGTGGCAAGGGCCGGCTCACCGACGCCGACATCGACGCCACGGCGCGCGAGATCCGGCTGGCTCTGCTCGAGGCAGACGTCTCGCTGGCCGTCGTGCGCGCCTTCATCACCCGGGTCAAGGACCGTGCCAAGGGCGCGGAGGTATCCGGCGCGCTGAACCCGGCCCAGCAGGTCGTCAAGATCGTCAACGACGAGCTCGTCGGCATCCTCGGCGGCGAGACCAGGCAATTGGCGTACGCGAAGACGCCGCCGACGGTGGTCATGCTCGCGGGCCTGCAGGGCTCCGGTAAGACGACGCTGGCCGGCAAGCTCGCGAAGTGGTTCAAGGGCCAAGGGCACACGCCCCTGCTGGTGGCCTGCGACCTGCAGCGACCCGGCGCCGTCAATCAGCTTCAGATCGTCGGTGAACGAGCCGGGGTGCAGGTGTTCGCGCCGCATCCTGGCGTCTCACCCAGTGGTGCCGACATTGAGGCGATGAAGGCGGGCGATCCCGTCGCGGTCGCCGCGGCCGGTCTCTCCGAGGCACGGACCAAGCACTTCGACGTCGTGATCGTCGACACCGCGGGCCGCCTCGGCATCGACGAGGAGTTGATGAACCAGGCGGCCGCCATCCGGGACGCGGTCGACCCCGACGAGGTGTTGTTCGTCCTCGATTCGATGATCGGCCAGGACGCCGTCACCACCGCGGAGGCGTTCCGCGAGGGTGTCGCTTTCACGGGCGTGGTTCTGACCAAGCTCGACGGCGACGCCCGCGGCGGCGCCGCACTGTCGGTGCGCGAGATCACCGGCGTGCCGATCCTGTTCGCGTCCGACGGCGAGAAGCTCGACGACTTCGACGTCTTCCATCCCGACCGGATGGCCAGCCGCATCCTGGGCATGGGCGACGTACTCACCCTCATCGAGCAGGCCGAGCAGGTCTTCGACGCGCAGAAGGCCGAGGAGACCGCCGCCAAGATCGGCTCCGGCGAGCTGACGCTCGAGGACTTCCTCGAACAGATGCTGATGATCCGCAAGATGGGTCCGATCGGCAATCTGCTCGGCATGCTGCCCGGCGCGGGGCAGATGAAGGACGCACTGGCTGCGGTCGACGACACCCAGCTGGACCGGGTGCAGGCGATCATCCGTGGCATGACGCCCGCGGAGCGCGCGGACCCCAAGATCATCAACGCCTCGCGTCGGCTGCGCATCGCGAACGGCTCCGGTGTCAACGTCTCGGAGGTCAATCAGCTCGTCGACCGGTTCTTCGATGCCCGCAAGATGATGTCGTCGATGGCCGGGCAGATGGGAATGCCGTTCGCCCGCAAGAGTTCTTCCCGCAAGGCCGCCAAGGGCAAGAACAAGCAGAAGAACAAGAAGGGCGGTCGGGGGCCGACGCCGCCGAAGACTCCGAATCCGTTGGGCGTCGGCGGGATGCCCGCCGGGTTCCCCGACCTGTCGAACATGCCGAAGGGCCTCGACGAGCTCCCGCCAGGCCTTGCCAACATCGACCTGTCCAAGCTGAAGTTCCCCGGCCAGAAGTAGCGTGCGGCTGCATCTGCTGGGTAGGGGGCTGCCCAGCGGTGAGCCCGTCGAGTGGTGGGTGGTCGACGGCGTTCTCAGCGCCGAACGGGTGGCCGACGCCGAGACCATCTTCGATGGTGGCTGGATCATCGCAGGGCTTGTCGATGCGCACTGCCACGTCGGCCTTGGACCCGGCGGGCCGACGGAGTTCCACGAAGCCATCACCCAAGCGGAGACCGAACGGGACGTCGGCGCCCTGCTGCTACGCGATGCAGGCTCGCCCATCGACACCCGCAGCCTCGATGACCGCGAAGACCTGCCGCGCATCATCCGCGCGGGTCGTCATCTCGCCAGGCCCAAGCGCTATCTGCCGGGCCTGCCGATCGACGTCGAAGACGAGTCGCATCTGCCCGCGGCCGTCGCCGAACAGGCGCGCTGGGGCGACGGGTGGGTGAAGCTGGTGGGGGACTGGATCGACAGGGGCGTCGGCGATCTCGCCCCGCTCTGGTCCGACGACGTGCTCGTCGACGCGATCGCCGCCGCGCACGCCGAGGGTGCCCGAGTGACTGCGCACGTGTTCGGCGAGGACGCGCTGCCCGGCCTGATCAACGCGGGCATCGACTGCATCGAACACGGCACCGGCATCACCGACGACGTCATCGCGCTGATGCTCGGGCGTGGCACTGCCCTGGTGCCCACCCTCGTCAACATCGAGAACTTCCCCGGCATCGCTCACGCGGCGGAGAAGTACCCGACGTACGCCAAGCACATGCGGGACCTCTACGCCTCCTGCAGGCAGCGGGTCGGCGCCGCGCACGACGCGGGTGTCCCGATCTACGCGGGGACCGACGCCGGCGGCACGGTCGCGCACGGCCGGATCGCCGATGAGGTCGATGCGCTCAAGACCGTCGGCATGAGCCCGACCGCCGCACTCGGTGCCGCCTGCTGGGACGCCAGGGCGTGGCTGGGCAGGCCCGCCCTGACGCATGGCGCGTCCGCCGAGCTGGTCTGTTATGCCGAAGATCCTCGCGGTGGCGCCGACGTGGTCGGCAGCCCGGAGTTGGTCATGCTGCGGGGCCGCGTCTTCTGACCTCGGCGATCGTCACCGGTCAGCGACTTCTCTCGTCCGCGCTCAGGCGGGCTGGCTGAATCCCCAGTCGAACAGGCCGATCGCTTGACCGTAGAGATCGCCGTTGCCGTACATCAACACCACCAGCAGGCGTCGGCCATTGCGGTTTGCGGCAGTGACCAATGTCTTGCGCGCGAGATCGGTGTAACCCGTCTTGCCTGCGAAGTCGCCCGGATAGCGCGTCAGCAGTTCGTTCTGGCCCTCGATCGTTCGGGGGCTGCCGTCCTTGCCGGGAAAGGACGCCGACGGGGATTGGAAGATCTGGGCGATCAATGGGTACTTCAGTGCCTGGCGATAGATCAACGCAAGATCGTAAGGGGTGGTGACGGTCTCCCAACCGGGCCCGTCGAGTCCGGACGGGGAGGACGCGCGGGTGCTACGCGCTCCGAGCGCCTGCGCCTTGGCATTCATCGCGGCCACCGCCACCCGCTGTCCACCGAGCATGTCGGCGAGCATGTTGGCGGCGTCGTTCCCCGACACCATCAACAACCCCGAGAGCAGTTGGGTGGTGGTGTAGGCCTGACCGGGCACCAATCCGACGCACGAACATTCGACCTCGGTGTGGCTCTTGTTGGCCCGCGCGAAGGAATTCGGGTTGAGGTGGTCCAACACGACCATCGCCAACAGCGGCTTGATGGTGCTGGCTGGGGCATGCGATCCAGTGGGGTCGCGGCTGCCCAGCACCTTGCCGCTGTCCAGGTCGGCGACCAGCCAGGCCTGTGCGGGGCCATCGGGTGGGGCGGCGACGGCGCCCGCAGGTTCGATCGAGGGTGCCGCCAACGCGACGGGCGCGGTGATCGCGGTCAGCACCGTGCCGAGGGCGAGCGCCGTCGCCGCGAACAGTCTTCGCACAACGAGAGCGTAGGGATGCCAGGACTCGCCAAGCGCGCGATCAGGTCTCCGTCCGATATCGGCGGTACTACAGCGTGCCGATGCTCACCGACCGGTCCTGCGCGAAGCCCCAGTCGAGTAGCCCGGTCGCCTGGTCCCAGTAGGTGGGGCCGCCCTGCACGACCAGCCCGTACATCATCGCGACCACCAGACGTCGACCGTCGCGTTGAGCGGCGCCGACGAATGTCTTGCGGGCAGGGTCGGTGAAGCCGGTCTTCCCGCCGAGCATGCCCGGGTAGCGGCCCAGCATTTCGTCCTGGTTGATGAGCGTCACCGGCCCGGCGTCACCGGGGAACGGTGCGGTGGGTGACGACGTGATCGCGGTGAACACGGGGTTGGCAAGCGCGGCGCGGAAGACGACGGCCAGATCGTGTGGTGTCGTATAGCCGTCGATGCCAGGCCCGTTCAGACCCGACGGTGTTCCGGCTCGCGTGCCGGTGGCGCCGAGCGTGGCCGCCTTGGTGTTCATCTTGGCCACCGCGACGTCCGTGCCGCCGAGCATGTGAGCCAGGGTGTTGGCAGCGTCGTTGCCCGACACCAGCAGCAGCCCGTCGAGGAGTTCCTGCGTCGTATAGGTGTGACCGGCCTTCACCCCTGCACAGTTGCATTCCACCTTGGCGTCGGCCTCGTCGGCCACGACCGTGGCGTCCAGCGGCAGCTCGTCGAGGACCACCAGCGCGAGAAGGACCTTGATGGTGCTGGCCGGTGGATGAGTGACGTACTCGTCGTGACCGGCCAGGATCTGCCCGGAGTCGAGGTCGGCGACGACCCAGGCAGGCGCGGGGCCCGCGGGGATCTGCACACCGCCGATCGGTTGGACGTCCGAGTCGGCCGTGGCGACCGCACTGTCGCTCACCAGTGAGCCGGGGAGAAGCGCCGCGATGGACACCGCGAAAGCGCCGAGGAGCCTGACCATGGCCGCCGAGCCTACTTGCCCGCCATCGTGACCGCGTCCCAGCCCGCCGACCCCCTGTGGCCCGGAGCACCTTCTTGTTTGACGCATCTGTAATCCGGCTACATATCGCCAGGCTGATCTTGTCGTGCACGCAGGTAATGTCGGCCGAAATGACCCATCGAGGGAGTCGATCACCATTTGTGGCATTGCCGGCGAAATCGCCCGAGGGCGCCCAGCCGATCTCGCAGCCATCGGCGCAATGACGGACTGCATGGTGCCGCGCGGGCCCGACGGCGGCGGCGCCTGGTCCAGTGGCGCAGTGGCACTCGGCCACCGCCGCTTGGCGATCATCGATCTCTCCAGTAGCGGGCATCAGCCCATGCACGATCCGGAACTCGGTCTCACGGTCGCGTTCAACGGATGCATCTACAACTACCCCGAGCTTCGGCAGCAGCTGCTGGGCCTCGGGTACCGCTTCTTCTCGCACAGCGACACCGAGGTCATCCTCAAGGGCTACCGCGAGTGGGGCGAACGGGTGGTCGACCACCTCAAGGGAATGTTCGCCTTCGCCGTCGCCGAAACCACCACGGGGCGCGTCGTGCTCGCGCGCGACCGGCTGGGGGTCAAGCCCCTCTATTGGTGCGACGTGGACGACGGCGGAGGCACGGGCGGCCTGCGTTTTGCGTCATCGCTTCCGGCCCTCGTTGCCGCGGGCGGGGTGGACACCGACCTCGACCCCGTCGCCCTCAACCACTACCTGAGCTTCCACTCGGTGGTGCCCGCGCCGCGGACGATTCTCAAGGGCGTCCGCAAGCTCGAGCCGGGCACCATCATGCGCATCGAACCCGATGGCACCAGGACCAGCCAGACGTACTGGGAGCCGGTGTTCGAGCGCTCGGCAGAGCGGGCCGACTGGTCGGAGGCGGACTGGCAGGACGCGATCCTCACCTCGCTGCGGACCGCCGTCGAGCGACGCCTCGTCGCCGACGTTCCCGTCGGTTGCCTGCTGTCGGGCGGCCTGGACTCCAGTCTCATCGTCGGACTCCTCGCCGAGGCGGGCCAGCACGGGCTGCAGACCTTCTCCATCGGCTTCGAGGCCGCAGGTGGTGAAGAAGGCGACGAGTTCAAGTACTCCGACGTCATCGCCCGCCACTACGGCACCGATCACCACCAGATCCGCATCGACACCGCCCGCATGCTGCCCGCGTTGACCGACACCATCGGCGCCATGAGCGAGCCGATGATGAGCCACGACTGCGTGGCGTTCTATCTGCTGTCGCAGGAGGTCAGCAAGCACGTCAAGGTCGTGCAGTCCGGCCAGGGGGCCGACGAGATCTTCGCGGGCTACCACTGGTACCCGCCGATGGCGCACGCCCCCGACGGAGACCCGCGCGCGGCCCTCGAGCGCTACCGCACGGCGTTCTTCGACCGAGACCACGCGGGGCTGAACAGGCTGCTGGCTCCGCGGTGGCGCCTCGACACCGACGTCGCCGGGGAGTTCGTGCTCGAGCACTTCTCCCATCCCGGTGCCGCCACCGCAACCGACCGGGCACTGCGGCTGGACACCACCGTGATGCTGGTGGACGACCCGGTCAAGCGCGTCGACAACATGACGATGGCGTGGGGCCTCGAGGGTCGCGTGCCTTTCCTCGACCACGAACTCGTCGAACTCGCCGCGACCTGCCCGCCCGAGCTGAAGACCGCGTACGACGGCAAGGGTGTTCTCAAGGAGGCCGCCCGCAAGGTGATCCCGCACGAGGTGATCGATCGGCCCAAGGGCTACTTCCCCGTCCCCGCGCTCAAGCACCTCCAAGGGCCGTACCTCGATCTGGTGAAGGACGCACTGCACAGTTCCGCGGCCCGCGACCGAGGCCTGTTCGCGCCCGACGCGGTCGACGAACTCCTCGCCGACCCCAACGGAAATCTGACGCCGTTGCGAGGAAACCCGTTGTGGCAGATCGGATTACTGGAGCTATGGCTCGCCCGCCACGTTGACGGGGTCAAGTGATCACCATGGCGGACGCAGCCAGTGACAAACAGGTTGGCGTTGCCCAGGATCTCGGCTGGGGGCGCCTGGTCTTCGGTCAGACGTACGACGACCCCGAGCAGTTCGGCACGGCCCTGCGGGCCGAGGCCAGTGGACGTCGCGACATCGGGATGTATCTCGACGCGGAGCACGTGTTCGTCGCCCTGCACCCGCAGGAGTTCTTCATCGATCCGAGCTTCACCTACCGCGTCGACCTGACCAAGCCGCTGGCCTACGAACCGCCGCCGGTGCCGGGATTGTCGGTGCGTCCGGTGACCACCATCGAGGACTGCGCGGCCGTAAACCATATCTACCTGCAGTGCCGCATGGTTCCTGCCGACGTGCACCTCATGTGGGACAACAGCCAGGCCCAACCGCACATGGTGTATCTGGTGGTCACCGACGACGAGACCGGCGCGGTCGTCGGGACGGTCACCGGGATTGATCACGCCGAGCTGTTCGCGGACGAGGAGAACGGTTCGAGCCTCTGGTGCCTCGCCGTGGACCCGACGCTGTCGCGCCCCGGCGTTGGCGGTCTGCTGGTGCGGTCCCTGATCGAGGAGTTCATCGGACGGGGCCGCGCCCAGATGGATCTCTCGGTGCTGCACGACAACCAGGGCGCGATCGCCCTCTACGAGAGGATGGGTTTCTTCCGAGTGCCCGTGCTCGGGATCAAGCGCAAGAATGCGATCAACGAGAAGCTGTTCGCGCCCGCCAAGTCGGAAGAGGGTCTGTCCCAACTGAATCCGTACGCCCGGATCATCGCCGACGAGGCCATTCTGCGCGGCATCGCCGTTGAGGTGCTCGACGCCAAGGGCGGCTACCTCAAGCTGACGCACGGCGGCACCAGCGTCGTGACCCGCGAGTCGCTGTCCGAACTGACCAACGCCGTCGCGATGAGCCGCTGCGATGACAAGCGTGTCGCGCGCAGGGTGGTCGCGGAGGCAGGCATCAGGGTGCCCGAGGGGCGCACGGCGAGCTTCTCCGCCGATGACCACGACTTCCTCGAGAAGGTGGGCTCGGTGGTCGTGAAGCCGGCCCGTGGCGAGCAGGGCGCCGGCATCACCGTCGGGGTGACCCGCTCCGAAGACCTCGACCGAGCCATCAAGCTGGCCGCCGAGCACAGCCCGGACGTCCTGCTCGAAGAGCTCTGCCCGGGTGAGGACCTGCGCATCGTGGTCATCAACGGCAAGGTGATCGCGGCCGCGTTGCGGCGTCCGCCCGAGGTCGTCGGAAGCGGCGACCACACGATTCGCCACCTCGTCGAGGCCCAGAGCCGCCGACGGTCCGCTGCCACGCACGGCGAGTCCGTCATCCCCATCGACGACCTCACCGTGGACACCCTGCGCGAGGCGGGCTGGGAGCTCGACGACGTGCTGCCACTCAACGAACGCGTCACCGTGCGGCGCACCGCCAACCTGCACACCGGCGGGACGATTCGCGACGTGACGGACGACCTGAACCCCAAGCTGGCGAAGGTCGCCATCGATGCGGCCGACGCGATCGGCATCCCGGTGACGGGCATCGACCTGATCGTGCCGTCCGTCGGCGGTGAGGAGTACGTGTTCATCGAGGCGAACGAGCGGCCGGGTTTGGCCAATCACGAGCCACGACCGACCGCGCAGGCGTTCGTGGACCTCCTCTTTCCCCGCACCGCCGCGACACCGTGGGCGTGGCAGCCCGACCCGGTGGAGCAGGATTGAGCTTCGCTAGGCTCCCGTCTCGACGATCTGAAGACCCTGAACCCGAAAGGAAGCCTTGACTGACCTCGCGACCACCGCCGCCGCTCGGATGTCCGCCGACGACCGGAGTTGGATGGTCGATACGTTGCTCGCCCTGCTGCAGACACCGAGTCCGTCCGGGCGGACGGACGCGGTGATGCAGTTGATCGGCGGCATCCTCGACGACTTGGGCGTGCCGTTCACGTTGACCCGCCGCGGCGCGCTGACCGCGGAACTACCCGGCAAGTCGGTCACGACCGATCGGGCGATCGTCGTCCACGCCGACACCATCGGCTGCATGGTCCGTGAGCTCAAGGACAACGGGCGGCTCGAGCTGATCCCGGTCGGCACGTTCTCGGCGCGGTTCGCCGCCGGCGCACGGGTGCGGATCTTCACCGATGACACCGACGACTTCATCACCGGAACGGTCATGCCGCTCAAGGCATCCGGGCATGCGTTCGGCGACGAGATCGACACCCAGCCAACGGATTGGGAACATGTCGAGGTTCGCGTCGACCGCAACGTGTCGACCCGGGAGGACCTCGTCGCACTCGGGCTGAACGTTGGCGACTTCGTCGCCTTCATCACCAGCCCCGAACTCACCGAGGACGGCTTCATCGTCTCGCGCCACCTCGACGGCAAGGCGGGCGTGGCCGTCGCCCTCGCTCTGGCCAGGAACGTCATGGGGAACAAGGTCGTGCTGCCGCACCGCACGACGATCATGGTGACCATCACCGAGGAGGTCGGTCACGGCGCCAGCAGCGGGCTTCCGCCGGACGTCGCCGAGCTGGTCTCCGTCGACAACGCCGTGTGCGCGCCCGGTCAGCATTCGCTCGAGCACGGCGTCACCATCCCGATGGCCGACATGCACGGTCCCTTCGACTACCACCTGACCCGCAAACTGCTGCGCCTGGCCAAGGAGCAGGGCATCGCCCACGCTCGCGACATCTTCCGCTTCTACCGGTCGGACGCAGCAGCGGCGATCGAGGCAGGCGCGAACACGCGGGCCGCCCTCGTCGCCTTCGGGCTCGACGGCAGCCACGGCTGGGAGCGCAGCCACCTCGATTCGCTGGAGGCGTGCTACCTGCTGCTTGACCGCTGGCTTGGCACGCCGCTGACGTTCGCGACGTGGGACGCAAAGCCCTCTGGCAAGCTTCGGGACTTCCCGTCGTCGAAGCAGCCCGCCCCGAGCGAGCAGTGGGTGCCGCTGTCCCGCGGCGACTTCACCGAGCCGGGAGACGTCTCACCGGGGGAGCACTGGCCGCCGTCGGAGGGCCCGCAGGCCTGACCTGGAGCCGGGGTGTTCAATCGAACCCATGCTGAGCCTGGAAGAGATCTCCGACCGCCTCGAGATTCAACAGTTGCTGGTGGACTACTCCACCGCGATCGACACCCGTCGGTTCGACGACCTCGACCTGGTGTTCACCCCGGACGCCTACATCGATTACCGCGCCATGGGCGGTATCGACGGCAACTTCGGTGACGTGAAGAAGTGGCTGTCGGAGGTGCTGCCCAACTTTCCGGCGTATTCGCATCTCATCGGCAACTTCGACGTCAAGGTCGACGGTGACGAGGCGAGGTCCCGGATCCTCTGCTTCAACCCCATGAAGCTGGGTGAGGACGGCCAGATCCTGTTCTGCGGACTCTGGTACGACGACGAGTTCGTCCGCAGCGCCGACGGCTGGCGGATGACGCGCCGCGTCGAGACGAAGTGCTT